>NZ_JBGWAB010000006.1:0-148703 GCF_041862025.1 Streptomyces sp. AB3(2024) | reverse complement strand
CCCCCCACTATAAAACAACAAAAACACACAAAACAATATACAAAATGTTTTGTTTTTTTCTTAGTTTTTCTGTTCCTAACTGCCGGAGCCGCCGCCCGGGCCCCGGCCACCGCCGGAGCAGCCGCCGCGACCGCCGCCGACGTTGCGCGGGCCGCGTACGAGGGGGCCCGCGCGGCCCTGGCCGAGACCCCGGGCCAGCTCGCCGCGCTGGGGCGGGCCGGAGTCGTCGACGCCGGGGGCTGCGGGCTGGTCGCCGTACTCGGGGCCCTGTGGCAGGCACTGTCCGGACAGGAACCCGAGGCCGAACCGGCACGCGGCCGGGCCGTGCCCGGACCGCGGGACGACCGGCCGTGCGCCGAGGAGCTGGGCGGACCCGCCTACGAGGTGGTCTACCTGCTGGAGGCCGACGAGGAGGCGGTCGGGGAGCTGCGCGCGACGCTCGACGGGCTCGGAGACTCCCTGGTGGTGGTCGGCGGCGACACGCTGTGGAACGTCCACGTCCACGTCGACGACCCCGGCGCGGCCGTCGAAGCGGGAGTGGTCGCCGGGCGGCCGTACCGGATCCGCATCACCCACTTCGGCGACGAGCGCCGCCTCGCGCGGGCCCCGCGCGTCCAGCGGGCCGTCGTCGCCGTCGTCCAGGGCGAGGGGCTGGCCGGACTGTGCGGCGAGGCCGGCGCCACCGCCGTACTGGCCCGCCCCGGCGAGCCGCCGGCCGTCCCCGTGCTGCTCGACGCGATCCGCCGGGCCCACGCCCGCGAGGTGGTCCTGCTGCCCGGCGCCGCCGACCTGCGGGCCGCCGCCGCGTCCGCCGCCGAACAGGCCCGCGCCGACGGCGTACGGGTCGCCGTCATCCCCACCCGCTCCGCGGTCCAGGGGCTGGCCGCCCTCGCGGTGCACGACCCGGACGGCAGCTTCGACGAGGACGTCGTCGCCATGACCGCCGCCGCCGGCGCCACCCGCTACGGAGAACTGGCCGTCGCCGAACGGCAGTCCTTCACCTCCGCCGGCATCTGCCAGGCCGGCGACGTGCTCGGCCTGATCGACGGCGACGTCGCCGTCATCGGCGCCGGCCTGCCCGAGACGGCCGAGGCGGTCCTGGCGCGGATGCTCGGCTCCGGCGGCGAACTGGTCACCCTCGTCCTGGGCCCCGAGGTCCCCGACGCCCTCGCCGCGCGCCTGGAGGCGTACGTGCAGCACGGGCACCTCGCCGTCGACACGGTCACCTACCGGGGCGGCCGGTACTCGGCGCCGCTGCTCATCGGGGTGGAATAGCGGCCTTGTCAGCGCGATGGTGTGCAATGGAACACGTGCCCGCGCTCGACGAAGACCTCAAGAAGACCCTCGGCCCCGCCACCGCCAAGGTGCTGGCCGAGCAGCTCGGCCTGCACACGGCCCTGGACCTGCTCCACCACTACCCTCGGCGGTACGCCGAGCGCGGCGAGCTGACCCCGCTGACCGAGCTCGCCGACCAGCTCGACGACCACGTGACGGTCGTCGCCCAGGTCGCCGACGCCCGGATCCTGACCTTCAACGGCGGCCGCGGCAAACGCCTCGAAGTCACCATCACCGACGGCAGCGGCCGGCTCCAGCTGGTCTTCTTCGGAGCCGGAGTCCACAAACCGCACAAGGACCTGCTGCCCGGAACCCGCGCCATGTTCGCGGGCAAGGTCGGCATGTTCAACCGCAAGCTCCAGCTCTCCCACCCCGCCTACGAACTCCTCGGCGCCGACGCCTCCGACCGGGACGCGGCCACCGCCTTCGCGAACCGGCTCATCCCGATCTACCCGGCCTGCGCCAAGCTGGAGTCCTGGAAGATCGCCAAATGCGTGGACGCGGTCCTGCCCGCCGCCCAGGAGACCGTCGACCCCCTCCCGCCCACCCTGCGCGAGGGCCGCGGACTCGTCCCGCTCACCGAGGCCCTCCTCAAGATCCACCGACCCGCCACCAAGGCCGACATCGAGGACGCGCGGCAACGCCTCAAGTGGGACGAGGCCTTCGTCCTCCAGGTCGCCCTCGCCCGCCGCCGCCACGACGACTCCCAGCTCCCCGCCGTCCCCCGCCGCCCCGCCCCGGGCGGCCTCCTCGACTCCTTCGACGCGAAGCTCCCGTTCACCCTCACCGACGGCCAGCAGAACGTGTCCCGGGAGATCTTCGACGACCTCGCCACCAGCCACCCCATGCACCGCCTCCTCCAAGGGGAAGTGGGATCCGGGAAGACGATGGTCGCGCTGCGGGCCATGCTCGCCGTGGTCGACAGCGGCGGGCAGGCCGCGATGCTCGCGCCCACCGAAGTGCTCGCCCAGCAGCACCACCGGTCCATCACCGAGATGATGGGCGAGCTCGCCGAGGGCGGCATGCTCGGCGGCTCCGACCAGGGCACCAAAGTGGTGCTGCTCACCGGCTCCATGGGCATGCCCGCCCGCCGCCAGGCCCTGCTCGACCTGGTCACCGGCGAGGCCGGCATCGTCATCGGCACCCACGCACTCATCGAGGACAAGGTCCAGTTCCACGACCTCGGCCTCGTCGTGGTCGACGAACAGCACCGCTTCGGCGTCGAACAGCGCGACGCCCTGCGGTCGAAGGGCAAGCAGCCCCCGCACCTGCTCGTCATGACCGCCACCCCCATCCCGCGCACCGTCGCGATGACCGTCTTCGGCGACCTGGAGACCTCCGTCCTCGACCAACTGCCCGCCGGCCGCTCCCCGATCGCCACCCACGTCGTGCCCGCCAAGGACAAGCCCCACTTCCTCACCCGGGCCTGGGAACGGGTCCGTGAGGAAGTGGAGAACGGCCACCAGGCCTACGTGGTCTGCCCCCGGATCGGGGACGGCGAGGACGAGCCCAAGAAGAAGAAGGCCGCCGAGGAGGACGGCGACAAGCGCCCCCCGCTCGCCGTGCTGGAGATCGCCGAGCAGCTCGCGAAGGGACCGCTCGCCGGGCTCCGCGTCGAGGTCCTGCACGGGCGGATGGACCCCGCCGACAAAGATGACGTCATGCGCCGCTTCGCCGCCGGCGAGGTCAAGGTGCTCGTCGCCACCACGGTCATCGAGGTCGGCGTCAACGTCCCCAACTCCACGGTCATGGTGATCATGGATGCCGACCGCTTCGGTGTCTCCCAGCTCCACCAGCTGCGCGGCCGCGTCGGCCGCGGCTCCGCCCCGGGCCTGTGCCTGTTGGTCAGCGAGATGCACGAGGCCAGCCCGGCCCGTGCCCGGCTCGCCGCCGTCGCCGCCACCCTCGACGGCTTCGAACTCTCCCGGATCGACCTGGAGCAGCGCCGCGAGGGCGATGTCCTCGGCCAGGCCCAGTCGGGCGTCCGCTCCTCGCTGCGCATGCTCGCCGTCATCGAGGACGAGGAGGTCATCGCCCAGGCCCGCGAGGAGGCCACCCGCGTGGTCGCCGACGATCCCGAGCTGACCGGCCTCCCCGGCCTGCGCACCGCCCTGGACGCCCTGCTGGACACCGAGCGGGAGCAGTACCTGGAGAAGGGCTGACAATGGGGGAGCGTCGAACGAACCCCCGAGCACCGAAGGACCCCAGATGACCCGCGTGATCGCCGGCACCGCCGGCGGGCGGAGGCTGGCCGTGCCGCCAGGCACCGGCACCCGCCCGACCTCCGACCGGATGCGCGAAGGGCTCTTCTCCACGTGGGAGTCCCTGCACGGGGTGGAAGGCGCCCGGGTGCTCGACCTCTACGGCGGCTCCGGCGCCGTGGGCCTGGAGGCCCTCTCCCGGGGCGCGGCCCACACCCTGCTGGTCGAGGCCGACGCCAAGGCCGCCAAGGCCATCCGGGACAACATCAGGACGCTGGGCCTGCCCGGCGCCGAATTCCGGGCCGGCAAGGCCGAGCAGGTCGTGGCGGCGACCGCTCAGGGGGACCCGTACGACATCGTCTTCCTGGACCCGCCGTACGCCGTCGAGCACGGCGATCTTGGGGAGATCCTGCTCACACTCCGGTCCAATGGCTGGCTCACCGACGATGCGCTCGTCACCGTGGAGCGGAGCACGAGGAGCGGCGCGTTCCCGTGGCCCCGAGGCTTCGAGGGGCTCCGGTCCCGCAAGTACGGCGAGGGCACCCTGTGGTACGGCCGCGCCGCCGACACCAGCGAAGAGTCATGATGCCCGCACCGGGGAGCGAGGGAATTCAGTTGCGCCGCGCCGTCTGTCCGGGGTCGTTCGACCCCATCACCAACGGACACCTCGACATCATCGGCAGAGCCTCCCGGCTCTACGACGTGGTCCACGTCGCCGTGATGATCAACCAGTCCAAGAAGGGGCTGTTCACGGTCGAGGAGCGGATCGAGATGATCCGCGAGGCGACCGCCGACTACGGCAACGTCGAGGTGGAGTCGTTCCACGGACTGCTCGTGGACTTCTGCAAGCAGCGGGACATCCCCGCCATCGTCAAGGGCCTGCGCGCCGTCAGCGACTTCGACTACGAGCTGCAGATGGCCCAGATGAACATGGGACTCTCGGGCGTCGAAACGCTGTTCGTGCCGACCAACCCGACCTACAGCTTCCTCTCGTCCTCCCTGGTCAAGGAGGTCGCGACCTGGGGCGGCGACGTCGCCCACCTGCTGCCGGCCCACGTCCACGCGGCGCTGACCGAACGGCTGCGGGCGAAGTGACCCGACGGCGGCCGGACCGGGCTTCCCCGGTCCGCGCCGCGCGTGTGTCCGGTGGCCCTACAGTCGTCTCGTCAGTGGTCCCGTCCGTCTCAGGACCCGCTTGAGCCAGAGAGAGTGCGAGCCCCCATGGACGTACAGAAGAAGCTCGACGAGATCGTCGCGGCCGTCGGCGGCGCCCGGTCCATGCCCATGTCGGCGTCCTGCGTGATCAACCGTCCGGAGCTCCTGGAGCGGCTCGAAGAGGTGCGCCAGGCCCTGCCCGGCGCGCTCGCCCAGGCCGCCGAACTGATCGGCGGGCGGGAGCAGATGGTCGAGGAGGCCCGCCGGGAGGCGGACCGGATCATCGAATCCGCGCACGCCCAGCGAGGTTCGCTGATCTCCGACACCGAGATCGCCCGCCGCTCGCAGGCCGAGGCGGACCGGATCCTGGCGGACGCGCGCCGCGAGGCCGAGGAGATCCGGGCCGAGGCGGACGAATACGTCGACAGCAAGCTCGCCAACTTCGAGGTCGTCCTCAGCAAGACCATCGGCTCCGTGGACCGGGGCCGCGAGAAGCTCCTCGGGCGCGGTCCGGGCCTCGACGAGCATGGCTTCGCCGACGCGGACGCCCCCGAGCGCAGTCACGACCCGCAGGAGCAGCGCCGGCAGGCGGACGCGTACGTGGACACCAAGCTGGCGACCTTCGAGGCGGTGCTGGCCAAGACCCTGGAAGCCGTCGGCCGGGGCCGCCAGAAGCTGCTGGGCAGTGTCCCGACGGACGACCTCGGCGCGCACATGGCCGCCCAGGACGCGGCCGGCCCCACCGGGGCCCGCCCGTCGAGCGACGCGGACTTCCTGGCCGGCCTGGCCGAGCCGGATCCCGGCCCGGCGCGGGCGCAGGTCCCCCCGCAGGCGCAGCCCGCGCCCCAGTACGACGCGTACCCCTACCCGCAGCAGCCGGCCGTCCAGCAGCAGGACGCCTACGCCTACCAGGACCCGTACACGGGCCACTCCTACGGGGTCCCGCAGCAGCCCGACCCGTACGCGGTCTACCAGCAGCAACAGCAGCCCGACCCGTACGGCGCCTACCAGCAGCCCCAGGAGCGCCACCCCCAGCAGGTGCCGCAGCAGCCCGCTCTGGACGAGACCAGCTTCTTCGACACGAGCATGATCAACCTGGATCAGCTGCGCCAGTACGAACAGGGGCGCTAGCCCCGGATTGGGCTCAGAGCGAAGCGCCGGGTATCCTGGCTCTTCGGTCGCGCGTATGCACCGCGATCCATGCTGCCCGTAAGCGTCTTCTCGCTCACGCGGCAGGAACTCGATCTTCAGCGATCTGTGAAAGCAGGAACGGCCCTGAATACCCGCCTCGACCACCGCAACCCCCTCGTGTTCGACACGCACGAGCTGGGTCGGCGTCCTGGTGCCTTGCAGCGGCTTTCCCGTGAGATCGAGACCCCGGCGGACTTCGGTCTCATCGGAGTCATCGGAGTGCCGGAAGGCGCCCCGCTGAAGCTCAAGCTCCGCCTGGAGTCGGTCATGGAAGGGGTGCTTGTCACAGGCACCGCCCGTGCATCGGCCGTGGGGGAGTGCGTAAGGTGTCTGGAGGCCGTCGAGCGTGAGCTCAAGGCGGACTTCCAGGAGATGTTCTCGTACCCTGACGCCGACGACCGGACCCGCTCCCAGGCGGAGCCGGCCGACGACGCCGAGGACGACGAGGACACGCTCTTCCTCGAGGACGGTTTGTTCGACCTCGAACCCGTGCTGCGGGACGCGGTGGTGCTCGCACTGCCGATGCAGCCGGTGTGCCGGGAGGACTGTCTCGGACTGTGCCCCGATTGCGGGACCAGCCTGAACGACGACCCGGACCACCACCATGACGCCGTCGACATCCGTTGGGCGGCATTGCAGGGACTCGTCACCGATCAGGGCGATGAGAAGGACAACATGAGCGGCACTGCCTCTGACGGAGTTCAGGGCGCCGCCGAGAAGCAGGAGAAGTAGCCGTGGCTGTTCCGAAGCGGAAGATGTCGCGCAGCAACACGCGC
Organism: Streptomyces sp. AB3(2024); assembly: GCF_041862025.1. Lineage (NCBI taxonomy): Bacteria > Bacillati > Actinomycetota > Actinomycetes > Kitasatosporales > Streptomycetaceae > Streptomyces > Streptomyces sp. AB3(2024). The sequence continues at coordinate 142,045 of NZ_JBGWAB010000006.1, read as the reverse complement.
CACCGCCGGTCGCAGTGGAAGGCTGCGGTCCCCACCCTGGTTTCGTGCGAGCGTTGCCAGGAGCCGAAGCTCCAGCACATTGCGTGCCCGAGCTGCGGCACCTACAACAAGCGCCAGGTCCTCGAGGTCTGAGCGGCTGGTGAGAGGCGCAATGTCTGAGCTGTCCAACGCTGAGAAGCAGGCAGACAGTAACAACGCGGCCTCGTCCCACACGCTTCTGGAAGGGCGGCTCGGGTATCGACTCGAGTCCGCCCTTCTGGTGCGTGCGCTGACCCACCGTTCGTACGCGTACGAGAACGGCGGTCTGCCCACCAACGAACGCCTGGAGTTCCTCGGGGACTCCGTGCTGGGCCTGGTGGTCACGGACACGCTGTACACCACCCACCCCGATCTGCCGGAAGGCCAGCTGGCCAAACTGCGGGCCGCGGTGGTCAACTCTCGCGCACTGGCGGAGGTCGGGCGCGGCCTCGATCTCGGCTCCTTCATCCGGCTCGGCCGGGGCGAAGAGGGCACGGGTGGCCGGGACAAGGCCTCCATCCTCGCCGACACCCTTGAAGCGGTGATCGGCGCCGTCTACCTCGACCAGGGCCTCGACGCGGCCTCGGAGCTGGTCCACCGGCTCTTCGACCCGCTCATCGAGAAGTCCTCCAACCTCGGGGCCGGCCTGGACTGGAAGACCAGTCTCCAGGAGCTCACGGCGGCCGAAGGGCTCGGTGTGCCCGAGTACCTGGTCACCGAGACCGGACCGGACCACGAGAAGACCTTCACCGCTGCCGCTCGCGTCGGTGGTGTCTCGTACGGCACCGGCACCGGCCGCAGCAAGAAGGAAGCGGAACAGCAGGCGGCAGAGTCCGCGTGGCGCGGGATCCGTGCCGCCGCGGACGAGCGGATCGCGGCAGCGGCCGCGGCCGCTGCCGCTCCGGCACAGGACCCGGCTCCGGCCGGGACCGAGGCCGCGGACGGCGGGGCGCCGACGCCCGTCGACCCGGCGCCCGGCGCCTGACCCTTCCTTCGGGACGTTCCCGCCCCGCCCCCCGCTCCGGCGGGGGGCGGGGCGGACTCGTTTCCGGGGGCCTCGGGAGGGGCCGGTAGGCTCGGCCGCAGCGAGCGGATCCGCGTCGAACCCGGAGGAGAACCGTGCCCGAGCTGCCCGAGGTCGAAGTGGTGCGGCGCGGTCTGGAGCGGTGGGTTGCCGGTCGGACCGTCGAGTCCGTGGAGGTGCTCCACCCCAGGGCCGTACGCCGCCACCCGGCGGGCGGGGCCGACTTCGCGGCGCGCCTGGCCGGGCAGACCATCGGTGTGCCGCGGCGGCGCGGCAAGTACCTCTGGCTGCCGCTGGAGGAGCGGGACCTGTCCGTCCTCGGTCACCTCGGGATGAGCGGGCAGCTGCTGGTGCAGCCGGCCGACGCCCCCGACGAGAAGCACCTGCGGATCCGGATCCGCTTCGACGACGCCGCCGGGACCGAGCTGCGCTTCGTCGACCAGCGGACCTTCGGCGGGCTCTCGCTGCACGAGACCGTCCCGGGAAGCGCCGAGGGGCTGCCCGACGTCATCGCGCACATCGCCCGCGACCCGCTCGACCCGCTCTTCGACGAGGGGGCCTACCACCTGGCGCTGCGCGCCAAGCGCACCACGCTCAAGCGGGCGCTGCTGGACCAGTCCCTGATCAGCGGGGTCGGCAACATCTACGCCGACGAGGCCCTGTGGCGCGCGAAGCTTCACTACGAGCGCCCCACCGCCACCCTCACCCGCCCCCGGAGCGCGGAACTCCTGGCCAGGGCGCGGGAGGTCATGAACGCCGCGCTGGACGTGGGCGGGACCAGCTTCGACAGCCTGTACGTCAACGTGAACGGCGAATCGGGTTACTTCGACCGGTCCCTCGACGCGTACGGGCGCGAGGGCGAGCCCTGCCGGCGCTGCGGCACACCGATCCGGCGGCGGGCGTGGATGAACCGGTCGAGCTACTTCTGTCCGCGCTGTCAGCGGCCGCCGCGCGTGGTGTCGTAGGCCTGCCGGGAGGTGAGGACCTCGTCCATGCTGCCCTCCAGGAAGTGGATCAAGGAGAGCAGGCGGTCGGCGACCTCGCGGCCGAGCGGGGTGAGCTCGTAGTCGACCCGGGGCGGGTTGGTGGGCTGGGCCTCGCGGTGGACGATGCCGTCGCGCTCCAGGGCGTGCAGGGTCTGGGAGAGCATCTTCTCGCTCACGCCTTCGACCCGGCGGCGCAGCTCGTTGAAGCGGCAGGGGCCGTCGCGCAGGGCGCCGACGGTGAGGCTGCCCCAGCGGCCGGTCACGTGTTCCAGGGTCTCCCGGGACGGGCAGGCGCGCGCGAAGACGTCGAACGGCAGGTCGGCCGCGGTGGCGTCGGTACAGACAGGGGTCTCCATAGGGACAGCGTACTCCCGGGCAGCGCTAACTGTCCGCTTGCGCTTTCGAAAAGTTAGTGGTTCTCTTTCTCTCGTCGCACCGCACCGTGCCCGGCGCACGGCGGTGCACCCGCACCCGCTCTTGAGGAGAACCGCCATGTCCACCACCGTGTCCGCCCCCGTCGTCTCGATCGCCTACCACTCCGGCTACGGGCACACCGCCGTCGTCGCCGAGGCCGTGCGGGAGGGCGCCGCCGCCACGGGTGCCACGGTCCACCTGATCAAGGTCGACGCGATCACCGACGCCGAGTGGGAACTGCTCGACGGCTCCGACGCGATCGTCTTCGGCTCCCCGACCTACATGGGCACCGCCTCCGGCGCCTTCCACGTCTTCGCCGAGGCCACCTCGAAGCGCTGGTTCGGCGACGTGTGGCAGGACAAGATCGCCGCGGGCTTCACCAACTCCGCCTCCAAGGCCGGAGACAAGCTGAACACCCTGCAGTACTTCCAGATGCTGGCCTCCCAGCACGGCATGAGCTGGGTCAACCTGGGCCTGAAGCCGGGCTGGAACTCCACCGCCGGTACCGAGTTCGACCTCAACCGCCTCGGCTTCTCCTCCGGCGCGGCGGCCCAGACCAACTCCGACGAGGGTCCGGAGGGCGTGCACAAGGCCGACATCGCGACCGCCGAGCACCTCGGCCGCCGGGTGGCCGAGCACGCCCGCGTGGTCCTGGCCGGCCGGGCGGCGCTGGCGGCGTCCGGCGCCTGACCGGCACCGGGGCGGGCGGTCCGCCCGCGGTCCCGCCCGGAATCCGGGCGGGACCGTCAGAAGCCGAAGTCCTGGGTCCACCAGGGGCCGCCGGCGCCGAAGTAGACGCCCACGCCCAGGGTCCGGTATTCGCAATTGAGGATGTTCGCCTTGTGGCCCGGGCTGTTCATCCAGGCCTCCATCACGGACTTGGCGTCACCCTGGCCGCGCGCGATGTTCTCGCCGCCGAGGCCGGAGATCCCGGCCTTGTCGGCCCGGTTCCAGGGGGTCTTCCCGTCCGGGTCGGTGTGGTCGAAGAAGCCCCGTACGGCCATGTCCTTGCTGAAGGCCGCGGCCAGCGAGGCCAGCGGCGGGTTCGCACGGACCGCGACGCACCCGGCCTGGGCGCGCTCCTGGTTCACCAGCGCGAGGACGGCGGCCTCCTCCGCGGAGTGCCCGTCGTCGGGCGTCGTCGCGGAGGGATCGGGAGCCGGGGGCTTCGGCGCGGCCGTCTTCGGGGGCGCGGGCTTCGTGGTCCGCGGGGCGGCGCTCTTCTCCGGTTCCTCGGCCGGGGCCGAAGGGGAGGGGGCCGTCGAGGGCGGGGCCGACGGGGAGGCCGAGACAGAAGGGGAGGGGGAGGCCGAGGGGGTGACCGAAGGGGCGCCCGTCTCGGGGGCGGAGGAGGCGCGGCCGGACAGGTTGGCCAGGCCGCCCTGCTGCTCCGGCGCCTGCCGTTCGGGGCTCGCCGACGGCTCCGCCCCGGCCTCCGTCCGGCTCCCGGAGTCCGTGCCCACGTAGGGGAAGGAGCCGCCGACCGGTACGAATCCGGTCGTGACGGCCGCCGTGCCGAGGGCCACCGCCACGGACACGCCGAGTACCCCGCCCAGCACGACGGTGCGGCGCCGGACGCCGCGGCGCGGCGTGGCGTGGAGTCGGTGGCGTCCCATCGGCGGCTTGCCTTCCCTCACAAGATCGACCCTGCTCGCCCGAACGGGTGAAGCATTGGTGGGGGACTGTAGCCGATGTGCCCAGGGGGGCGATGTGTTCCGGAATCGTTTGCCCCGTTAGCGTTCATGCATGAATGAAGACGTCCGGCTGACCGCCTGGGTACGCGGCCGAGTACAGGGAGTGGGCTTCCGCTGGTTCACCAGGGCCAATGCTCTGGAGATCGGAGGGATGGTCGGCTTCGCGCTCAATCTCGACGACGGCCGAGTGCAGGTGGTGGCGGAAGGTCAACGTGAGAATTGCCACCGGCTGCTGGACTGGCTCCGCTCCGCCGACACGCCCGGGCGGGTGGACGGGGTGACAGAGATCTGGGGCACACCGCGCGGTGTGTACGACGGCTTCGAGATCCGGTGACCGATCGACCGATCATGGACTGATCGCATCGCCGGATGGACCACACATGGTCGGAACTGCGCATTCGTCGTCGAGGCGTTGCCGGGGAGATCGATTCGTGGAAGGCTCGGAACCGAGGCCGACCTCCCCGCCGCCCGAGCCGGCCGGGCCGCCCGCCGATACGGGGCGTGATCGTGTTGACCGTCAAACTTTTTGGTGAGACGCTGGAAGCCCCGCGCACCTGAGCTGTTTGGCAGTGCTGGCAGTAGTAAGCGCAGTGACTGACAGTCGCTGCCGGACATCCGCGGGTGCGATTCCCTCACGACCCACACCGCTTCGGTCGGTCACTCAGTGTGGAGGACCATCCATCATGGCAAAGGCGCTTCTCGGTTACGTCGGCGGTTCCGACCCGCGACTCCTCGCCGAGATGCGACGGCTTCAGCAGCGCGTCCAGGACCTTGAGTCCGAGCTCGGACGGATCCAGTCCGAGAACGACGCACTGAACGCTGCCGCCGCTCAGCACGGAGACTCGCTGCTGGACAGCATTGACCTCGACGTACCCCAGGCGGAGCCTGCGCTCACCTGATCCGCGCTACTCGTCGTTCCACTCCAGCCCCGCATGATCTGCAAGGGACGCTCCGGCGTCCCTTCTTTCTTTCACCGACGTTTCTTTCACCGACGCGCCGATCCGCTCCGCGTCCTTCTCCGCCGCCTTCCCGCCGCCAGCCCGCATGGGGCCAGGTGGGGGGCCCATTCCTTTAACGTCTGATGTGCCCTGCACCTTCATGGGCGAAACCGAACGTGAAAGGTAGAGTCCGGCGGCGTGCACCTCAAGTCCCTGACCCTGCGTGGCTTCAAATCCTTTGCCTCCGCGACCACCCTGCGCTTCGAACCGGGCATCACCTGCGTCGTGGGGCCCAACGGATCGGGCAAGTCCAACGTGGTGGACGCGCTGTCCTGGGTCATGGGGGAGCAGGGGGCCAAATCCCTGCGCGGCGGGAAGATGGAGGACGTCATCTTCGCCGGGACCACGGGCCGCCCCCCGCTGGGGCGGGCCGAGGTCTCCCTCACCATCGACAACTCCGATGGCGCGCTGCCGATCGAGTACGCCGAGGTCACCATCACGCGGATCATGTTCCGCGGCGGCAGCAGCGAGTACCAGATCAACGGGGACACCTGTCGGCTCCTCGACATCCAGGAGCTGCTCTCCGACTCCGGCATCGGCCGCGAGATGCACGTCATCGTCGGACAGGGCCGGCTCGACTCCGTCCTGCACGCCGACCCGATGGGCCGGCGCGCCTTCATCGAGGAGGCCGCGGGGGTACTCAAGCATCGCAAGCGCAAGGAGAAGGCGCTGCGCAAACTCGACGCGATGCAGGCCAACCTCGCGCGGGTGCAGGACCTGACGGACGAACTGCGGCGCCAGCTCAAGCCCCTGGGCCGGCAGGCCGCGGTGGCCAGGCGGGCCGCCGTGATCCAGGCCGACCTGCGCGACGCGCGGCTGAGGCTGCTCGCCGACGACCTGGTGGCGCTGCGCGGCGCCCTCGACGCGGAGATCGCCGACGAGGCCGCGCTCAAGGAGCGCAAGGAGTCCGCCGAACGGGACCTGGCCGGGGCGCTGCGGCAGGAGGCCGCGCTGGAGGAATCGGTACGCCGCCTCGCGCCACGGCTCCAGCGGGCGCAGCAGACCTGGCACGAGCTCTCGCAGCTCGCCGAGCGGGTGCGGGGGACCGAATCCCTGGCGGTGGCGCGGATCAAGAGCGCGTCGGCCCCGGTGGAGGACGAGCGGCGCGGCCGCGACCCCGAGGAACTGGAACGCGAGGCCGCCCGGATCCGGGAGCAGGAGGCGGAGCTGGCCGCCGCGCTGGAGGCCGCCGAGCGCGCGCTGGAGGACACCTCCGAGCACCGGGCCGGGCTGGAGCGGGCCCTCGCCGAGGAGGAACGGCGGCTGCGGGACGCGGCTCGGGCCATCGCCGACCGGCGGGAGGAGCTGGCCCGGCTGACCGGGCGCCTGGGCGCGGCCCGCTCCCGGGCCGGAGCCGCCGAGGCCGAGATCGACCGGCTCGTGGCCGCCCGGGACGAGGCGCGGGTCCGGGCGGAGGCCGCCCGGGAGGAGTACGAGGCGCTGGCCGAGGAGGTCGGCGGGCTCGAAGACCCGGCGGTGGAGGCCGAGTACGACGCGGCGCGGGCCGCGCTGACCGGGGCGGAGGCCGCGCTGGCCGCCGCCCGGGAGGCGCTGACCTCGGCGGAACGGTCCCGGGCAGCCGTGTCGGCGCGACGGGAGGCGCTCGCGTTGGGGCTGCGGCGCAAGGACGGGACGGGGGCGCTCCTCGCGGCGCGCGAACGGCTGGCCGGGCTGCTGGGGCCGGCCGCCGAGCGGGTGACCGTGGCTTCCGGGTACGAGGTGGCGTTGGCGGCGGCGCTCGGGGCCGCGGCCGACGCGGTGGCCGTGGCCTCCCCGGCGGCGGCGGCCCTGGCCATCCGCCACCTGCGGGCCGCCGACGCGGGCCGCGCCACGTTCCTGGTGGCCCCGGCCGCGATTCCGGGTCCGGGCCAGGCCCGCGGCGGAGCGACCCCCGTTCCGGGCCGGGCTCCGGGCGGGGCGGTCCCGGACCGGGCTCCCGCACTCGGCGGCGGTAGCGCCCTGCCCGTACAGGACCGAGGTCCGGACGGCGTCCCCGACCCGGCCGCTGCCGCTGCCGTCGGCCGCGGCACCGAGTCCGGGGCGAGGGAGCCGCACGCTCCGGTCCTGACCGCGGGTGGGCCCACGTGGCGGGAGGCCGCCGCCCTGGTGGGCGGGGACGCCGAGGTGCGCCGGGCCGTGGCCTGGGTACTGCGGGACCACGTCGTGGTCGGGACCCTGGAGGAGGCCGAAGCGGTGGTGGCCGGGTACCCCGGCCTGGTCGCGGTGACCGCCGACGGGGACGTCCTCGGGGCGCACCTCGCGCACGGCGGTTCCGCGGGCGCGCCCAGTCTGATCGAGGTGCGGGCCGCCGTCGACGAGGCGGCGGCGGAGCTGGAGCGGCTGGACGGGGAGTGCCGGGAGCTGACCGGGGCCGAGGCGGACGCCCGGGCCCGCCGCGACGCGGCAGCCGCCCTCGCCGAGGAGCTCGCCGAGCGGCGCCGGGCCGGGGAGCAGGCCCGCGCCGGGGTCGCGCAGCAGCTCGGACGGCTGGCCGGGCAGGCGAAGGGGGCCCTCGGCGAAGCCGAACGCAGCGCCCTGGCCGCGGCCAAGGCCGAGGAGGCGCTGGAACGGGCCCGGGTGGAGGTGGAGGAGTGCGCGGAGCGGCTCGCGGCCGTGGAGGAGATGCCCGTGGAGCGGGAACCCGACACCTCGGCGCGGGACCGGCTCGCGGCGGACGGGGCGAACGCGCGGCAGACCGAAATGGAGGCCCGCCTGCAACTGCGTACCCACGAGGAGCGGGTCAAGGCGCTGGCCGGGCGCGCGGACGGGCTGGACCGCGCGGCCCGTGCGGAACGCGAGGCCCGGACCCGGGCGGAACGGCGCCGGCAGCGGCTGCGCCACGAGGCCGAGGTGGGCCGGGCCGTGGCCGAGGGCGCGCGGCAGCTGCTGGCGCACCTGGAGGTGTCGATCGGCCGCGCGGACCGGGAGCGCACGGCGGCCGAAGGGGCCAAGGGGCTGTGCGAGCGGGAGCTCGGCGAGGCCCGCGGCCGGGGCCGTGACCTGAAGGCCGAGCTCGACAAGCTCACCGACTCCGTGCACCGGGGCGAGGTGCTGGGCGCCGAGAAGCGGCTGCGGATCGAGCAGTTGGAGACCAGGGCCCTGGAGGAGCTGGGCGTGGAGCCGGCGGCCCTGCTCGCGGAGTACGGGCCGGACCAGCCGGTCCCGCCGTCCCCGGCGGCCGAGGGCGAGGTCCTGCCGGAGGACCCGCAGGACCCCCGCAACCGGCCAGGTCCGTTCATCCGGGCGCAGCAGGAGAAGCGTCTGAAGGCGGCGGAACGCGCCTACCAGCAGCTCGGCAAGGTCAATCCGCTCGCGCTGGAGGAGTTCGCGGCGCTGGAGGAGAGGCACCAGTTCCTGAGCGAGCAGCTCGACGACCTGCGCAAGACGCGGTCCGACCTCCTTCAAGTGGTGAAGGAGGTGGACCGGCGGGTGGAGCAGGTCTTCACCGAGGCCTACCACGACACCGCCCGGGAGTTCGAGGGCGTGTTCTCGCGGCTGTTCCCCGGCGGCGAGGGCCGGCTCGTGCTCACCGACCCGGACGACATGCTGGCGACCGGCGTGGACGTCGAGGCCCGCCCTCCGGGCAAGAAGGTCAAGCGGCTGTCACTGCTGTCGGGCGGCGAACGCTCGCTGACGGCCGTGGCGCTGCTGGTCTCCATCTTCAAGGCCCGGCCCAGCCCGTTCTATGTGATGGACGAGGTCGAGGCGGCCCTGGACGACACCAACCTCCAGCGGCTGATCCGGATCATGGTGGAGCTCCAGGAGAGCTCGCAGCTGATCGTCATCACCCACCAGAAGCGGACGATGGAGGTCGCGGACGCGCTCTACGGCGTCTCGATGCAGGGCGACGGCGTCTCGAAGGTGATCAGCCAGCGGCTGCGCTGAACCCCTTCAGTTTTCAAGAAGTGAAGTCAATGCGCGGGGAGCCCGCATAACCCGACCTTCACATCAGCTATTGACTTCAGGAAATGAACGCATAGGCTCGCTCCGCTGTCTCCCGGTCTTCCGGTGGTGCCCGATCTTGACCTGTGCGCCACTGGGAGAACGGACGAAACCCCCCACGGAGCACACCTTGACCAGCAGCACAGCGAAGACACCGGCGCCCGGCGGGCGGAGCCCGTCGCATCCCGAGCACCTCGGGCACGTCATCTTCATCACCGCGGCCGCGGCCATGGGCGGATTCCTCTTCGGATACGACAGTTCCGTCATCAACGGCGCGGTGGTGGCGATCCGTGACCGTTTCGACGTCGGGGCCGCGGTCCTGGCCCAGGTGATCGCGGCCGCGCTGATCGGCTGCGCCTTCGGCGCGGCCACGGCCGGCCGTATCGCCGACCGGATCGGCCGAATCCGGTGCATGCAGATCGCCTCGGTCCTCTTCACCGCGAGCGCCATCGGTTCGGCCCTGCCGTTCGCCCTCTGGGACCTCGCCATGTGGCGGGTCATCGGCGGCTTCGGCATCGGCATGGCCTCGGTCATCGGCCCGGCCTACATCGCCGAGGTCTCGCCGCCCGCCTACCGCGGCCGTCTCGCCTCCTTCCAGCAGGCCGCCATCGTCATCGGCATCGCCGTCTCGCAGCTGGTCAACTGGGGCATCCTCAACCTCGCCGACGGAGACCAGCGCGGCGAGATCGGCGGCCTGGAAGCCTGGCAGTGGATGCTCGGCGTCATGGTGGTCCCCGCCGTCCTCTACGGCCTGCTGTCCTTCGCGATCCCCGAGTCCCCGCGCTTCCTCGTCTCGGTCGGCCGCATGGACAAGGCCAAGACGGTGCTGCGCGAGGTGGAGGGCGACCACATCGACGCCGACGCCCGGGTCCGCGAGATCGACAGCGCCATCCACTCGGAGCACAAGCCGAGGTTCACCGACCTGCTCGGCGGCCGTTTCGGCTTCCTGCCGATCGTCTGGGTCGGCATCGGCCTGTCGGTCTTCCAGCAGCTCGTCGGCATCAACGTGATCTTCTACTACAGCTCGTCGCTGTGGCAGTCGGTCGGCATCGACCCGAGCTCCTCGTTCCTCTACTCCTTCGAGACCTCCGTCGTGAACATCATCGGCACGGTGATCGCGATGCTGCTGGTCGACCGGATCGGCCGCAGGCCGCTGGCCCTCATCGGCTCTGCCGGCATGGCGGTCTCCCTGGGGTGCGCCGCCTGGGCCTTCTCCTACAAGGACACCAGCGGCGGCCAGATCGCCCTGCCGCACACCCAGGGGCTGGTCGCCCTCATCGCGGCCAACTGCTTCGTCCTCTTCTTCGCCCTGTCCTGGGGCGTGGTGGTCTGGGTGCTTCTCGGCGAGATGTTCCCGGGCCGCATCCGCGCCGCGGCCCTCGGCGTGGCCGCGTCCGCCCAGTGGATCGCCAACTGGGTCATCACCGTGTCGTTCCCGACCCTCTCGGACTGGAACCTGTCCGGCGCCTACCTGATCTACACGGCCTTCGCCCTGCTCTCGATCCCCTTCATCCTCAAATGGGTGCCGGAGACCAAGGGCAAGGCGTTGGAGGAGATGGGGTAACCATCCCCCGCCACCACCCCTCTCCTCCGCGCGCGCTGCCCCGGCTCAGTCCTTGAGCCGGGGCAGTACCCGTTCACACAGCAGCTGCAGGCTGCGCCTGCCCTCGTCCAGTGGCATCCCCCCGCACAGCGGGTGCAGCACCAGGTTCCCCGCCTCGCCCGCGCCCCTCGCGTACGCCACCGCCTCGTCCGGGGTCAGGACCCGGTACACGCCCTCCGCGCGCAGCTCCGCCACCGAGCGCGCGCCCGATCTGACCGCGCTGCGGATGTCCTTGGACTGCCAGGAGGCGTACGTGGCCGCCTCGTGCAGGAAGTGCTCCCCGTACTCGGCCCAGACCCGGTCCGGGTCCTCGGCGACGTGCAGCAGCGGGGTCTCGGCCGCGGGCATCATGCAGAACCCCTCCGTGCCGTACTCCGCCAGCCGGGCCCGGTAGTACTCCTCCAGCTCCGGCAGGTGCGCGCTGGGGAAGAACGGCAGCCCGAGCCGGGCGGCGCGCCGGGCCGCGGCCACGGAGCTGCCCCCGACCAGCAGCAGCGGGTGCGGCCGGGTGAAGGGGCGCGGGGTCACCCGTACGGTCCGGCCGCGGAAGGTGAACGGCTCGCCGGTCCAGGCCTTCAACAGGGTCTCCAGCAGCTCGTCCTGGAGCCGGCCGCGCCGGCCCCACTCCACGCCGTGCTGCTCGTACTCCTCGGGCCGGTACCCGATGCCCGCCACCGTCACCAGTCGGCCGCCGCCGATCAGGTCCAGTACGGCGATGTCCTCGGCGACCTTGAGCGGGTCGTGGAGCGGGCCGATGATCGCCGACACGGTGACCGCGATCCGGCGGGTGGCGCCGAACACGGCGCCTGCGAAGGTGAAGGGGGACGGCAGCCAGTTGTTGGCGGTGCCGTGGTGCTCCTCGGTCTGGACGGTGTCGATCCCGCGGTCGTCCGCGTACGTCGCCATCTCCAGGGCGGCCCGGTAACGGGCCGAGAGGGTCTCGGGGGTGCCGTGTGGGTCGACGAGATTGAACCGGACCACGGTGATGGGCATGGAGGAGTCCCCCTTCGCCGGAGGTGGGTGGGCGGGCGAAGGGGGACGGTAGCTGACGTGGCGTCAGTTGGACAGGGATCCGGTGGGCGCGGGCTCCTCGGCGGGAGCCTGCGCGGCCGGGGCCGGAGTGCGGGGCAGTACCGCGTAGAGCAGGCCGGAGGTCAGGATGCCGGTCACCCAGCCGAGGCCGTTCTCCCCGATCCAGGTGGAGGCGAGCGGCCCGCTGAACCAGTCCACCCTGGTGAACAGCAGCCCGGCCACCAGGGCCGCGCCCCAGGCCGTCATGGCCTGCCAGGCGAAGCCGCCCCTGTACCAGTAGGCGCTGCTCGGCGTGGTGTCCAGCAGCGCCGGGCCGTCGTAGGACGTGCGGCGCAGCATGTCCACGCCGAAGACGCCGATCCAGGCGGAGAAGGCCACGGCCAGCAGGGTCAGGAAGGAGATGAACGAACCGAAGAAGCCGGTCGCGACCACCATCAGCAGGAGGCCGAAGACCAGGCTGATGACGGCATTGACGCTGACCGCGGCGGCGCGCGGCACCCTGATGCCCAGGGTCTGCGCCGTGAAGCCGGCGGAGTACATGGACATCGAGTTGATCAGCAGCATGCCGACGAGGGCGATGAGCAGGTACGGGACCGCGATCCAGATCGGCAGCAGTTCGCCGATGAAGGAGACCGGGTCCTGGGCGCCCGCCAGGTCCGGGGTGCCGACGGCCATGACCGCACCCATCAGCACCATCGGCAGCACGACCACGCCCGCGCCGCCGATCGTCGCGCCGACCAGCCCCTTGGAGGAGGCGGTGCGGGGCAGGTAGCGGGTGAAGTCCGGGCCCGAGGGGACCCAGCTGATGCCGCCGGCCGCGATGGTGCCGATGCCCGCGACCATCATCGTCGTGGAGCCGGCCGGCTTGGCGAAGACGGCGGCCCAGTCGGTGGTGAAGAGCAGGTAGCCCAGGACCAGCACGCTGAACGCGCCGAAGAGGTACGTCGACCACTTCGAGCAGACGCGCAGCGCGTTGATGCCGAGCCCCGAGACCACGAAGGTGCAGCCCACGAAGAAGAGCAGGGTGACCACGATCAGCGGGGTGTTGCTCTTCACGCCGAAGAGCAGGTCGAGGACGGTCAGGACGGCGTAGGCGCCGCTGACCGCGTTGATGGTCTCCCAGCCCCACCGGGCCACCCAGATCAGGGCGCCGGGGAAGAGGTTGCCGCGCTGGCCGAAGACGGCCCGCGACAGCGCCATGCCCGGGGCCCCGCCGCGCTTGCCGGCGATGGATATCAGGCCGACCATGCCGTACGAGACGACGGGCGCGGCGACCGCGACGACCAGCACCTGCCAGATGTTGAGCTTGTTGAAGATCACCAGGCCCGCGCCCATGGTGAGCAGCAGCACGCTGATGTTGGCGGCGACCCAGGTGGGGAAGAGCTCGCGGACCCGGCCGCCGCGCTCGCCGTCGGGTACGGGCTCCAGGCCCCGGCTCTCGACTGCGCCGTCGACGGCGGTCTCTTCGGCGGCAGGCACGCGGTACTCCCTGGGGGCGGGGCATGGGGCAAGTCGTCCATCATCGTAGATTTGATGTTAAAACCACAAATGACGGCTTTCGGTTCCGGTGGGAACGTCCAAGGTCCGGGGCCCGGGGCGACCCGTGGCCGATACTGGGGTGGTTATGGAAATCCTGATCCTTGCTGTAGTCATCGCCCTGGTCGCGGTCGGTGTGATCAGCGGGCTCGTGGTCAGCAGCCGCAAGAAGAAGCAGCTGCCCCCCACGGCGCCGCCGAGCACGCCGACCATCACTGCCCCGCCTGCCGAACCGCAGGTGGGGGAGGACGCCGTAGAGACGGCGGAAGAACCGCGCCGCACCATCGAGGAGGTCGGCCTCCCGACGGTGGAGGCCGAGGCTCCGGTCGAGGAGCCGGCGGCGGAGCCCGAGGCCCCGGCCGCACCCGAGATCGAGGTGCCCGAGCCCACCGCCGGCCGCCTGGTCCGGCTGCGCGCACGGCTCGCCCGTTCCCAGAACTCGCTCGGCAAGGGGCTGCTCACGCTGCTCTCGCGCGAGCACCTCGACGAGGACACCTGGGAGGAGATCGAGGAGACCCTCCTCATCGCCGACGTCGGCGTCGTGCCGACCCAGGAGCTGGTGGACCGGCTCCGGGAGCGGGTCAAGGTGCTCGGCACCCGTACCCCCGCCGATTTGCGCGCGCTGCTGAAGGAGGAGCTGCTCACCCTGGTCGGCACCGACTTCGACCGCGCCGTGAAGACCGAGAGCGGCGTGGACACCCCCGGTGTCGTCATGGTCGTGGGTGTCAACGGCACCGGCAAGACCACCACCACCGGCAAGCTGGCCCGCGTGCTCGTCGCCGACGGCCGCAGCGTGGTGCTCGGCGCCGCCGACACCTTCCGCGCCGCCGCCGCCGACCAGCTGCAGACCTGGGGCGAGCGGGTCGGGGCGCGCACCGTGCGCGGTCCCGAGGGCGGCGACCCCGCCTCCATCGCCTACGACGCGGTCAAGGAGGGCATCGCCGAGGGCGCGGACGTGGTCCTCATCGACACCGCCGGCCGCCTGCACACCAAGACCGGTCTCATGGACGAGCTCGGCAAGGTCAAGCGCGTCGTCGAGAAGCACGGCCCGCTGGACGAGATCCTGCTCGTCCTCGACGCCACCACCGGCCAGAACGGCCTGACCCAGGCACGCGTCTTCGCCGAGGTCGTGGACATCACCGGCATCGTCCTGACCAAGCTGGACGGTACCGCCAAGGGCGGCATCGTCGTCGCCGTCCAGCGCGAGCTGGGCGTCCCGGTCAAGCTCGTGGGCCTCGGCGAGGGCCCGGACGACCTGGCCCCCTTCGAGCCGGAAGCCTTCGTGGACGCCCTGATCGGCGACTGAGGACCGGCCGGGCCGGCCCGGCCCCGTCGCGCGTACCGGTGCCCCCGCATCCGCGCCGGATGCGGGGGCACCGGCGTCCGTGGGGGCCTCAGCGCCGGAAGCGGTGGCAGGTGTAGGCCAGGGTGCCCAGCAGCAGGCGGGCCTGCGGCGGACCGTCCGCGCAGTCCAGCGCGGGCCGGCGCAGCCAGCCGGCCGGCCCCAGGCCCGCGTGGTCGCTGGGCGGGGCGGTCAGGAAGGCGCCGTGGCCCAGGGCCCGCAGGTCCAGGTCGGCGTCGTCCCAGCCCATCCGGTACAGCAGCTGCGGCAGCTCGGCGGCGGCGCCCGGGGCGACGAAGAACTGCGCGCGGCCGTCGGGGGTCACGGTGACGGGCCCCAGCGGAAGGCCCATGCGTTCCATCCGGACCAGTGCCCGCCGCCCGGCCTCCGCCGAGACCTCGATCAGGTCGAAGGCGCGGCCCACGGGCAGCAGGATCGCCGCGCCGGGGTACTCGCCCCAGAGCTCGGTGACCTCGTCCAGGGTGGCGCCCCCGGGGACGGTGGGAGCGAAGTCCAGCGGATGTGCCCCCGGCGTGACGCAGTCCGTATGGCCGCAGGAGCAGTCCCGGGCCGGAGCCGCGGCGCGGGCGCCGGGGACGGCGTCCCAGCCCCACAGTCCCGTGTACTCCGCCACGGTCGTGCACTCCGAGGTCCGGCCGCGGCGCCGGACGCCGGAACGGAACTCCTTGGTGCCGCGGCTGCCGCCGATCGTGAAGCCCATGCCCATGCCCCCTCCAACGGGTCGGACGCGCCGGTGGTTACGACATCGGCGGGACCGGTCGGCCGGGCGGGTGCGATACGCCCTCCACCGGGGCCGCCCGGCGCACTCCTCGCCGCGCGCGCCCCCTGCGCACTCCCGTCCAACCGTTCTGTTTCGCCGTGGTGTCAAGTGAATCGCGCCTGGCCGGTGGGGAGTTCATTCGAAGGGGTGGCGAATGGTGGCGTTTCCGCGATCGACCTCGCGGCAGGGGTGATCGTAGGATTACTTTCGGTGCACCAACCCGAAAGGCGAGCCCAGTCGTGGGTATGCCGGAGGCAAACTGTGGAGGACCTGTGAAGGTCCCAGGCGGCGTCGCCCGCCCCGGCCAGGGTTTGTGCTGAAGAAGCGATGCGGATGGGGGCGTTCCAGTGAGCGGCAGCGGCGCAAGCGGAACGAGTGGCGATGCCGCCGAGGACAGGAACGTACAGCTGACCTCGTGGTTCGTCCGCAGCGGCTGGTCCAAGGGCGAACTCGCCCGCCAGGTGAACCGCCGCGCCCGGCAGATGGGCGCCCACCACATCAGCACCGACACCTCCCGGGTGCGCCGCTGGCTCGACGGCGAACAGCCCCGCGAGCCCGTGCCCCGCATCCTCTCCGAGCTGTTCTCCGAGCGGTTCGGCTCCGTCGTCGCCATCGAGCAGCTGGGCCTGCGCACCGCCCACCAGACCCCCTCCGTCTCCGGCGTCGACCTGCCCTGGGCGGGCCCGCAGACCGTGGAACTGCTCAGCGATTTCTCCCGTAGCGACCTCATGCTGGCCCGCCGGGGCTTCCTCGGGACCTCGCTCGCCCTCTCCGCCGGCCCCGCCCTCATCGAGCCCATGCAGCGCTGGCTCGTTCCGTCCCCGGCCGCCGACCCCGGCGTGAGCGCCGACGGCGGGACCGCGGGCCGCGGCCCCGGGCAGCGTCCGCCCCGGCTGAGCGAACCGGAACTCGGCCTCCTCGAAGCCACCACCGTGATGTTCCGCCAGTGGGACGCCCAGTGCGGCGGCGGACTGCGCCGCAAGGCCGTGGTCGGGCAGCTCCACGAGGTCACCGACCTGCTCCAGGAGAACCACCCTGCCCCGGTCATGAAGCGGCTCTTCAAGGTGGCCGCCGAACTCTCCGAACTCGCCGGCTGGATGAGCTACGACATCGGCCTGCACCCGACCGCCCAGAAGTACTTCGTCCTCGCGCTGCACGCCGCGAAGGAGGGCGGTGACAAGCCGCTCGGCTCGTACATCCTCTCCAGCATGAGCCGCCAGATGATCCACCTGGGCCGCCCCGAGGACGCGCTGGAGCTCGTCCACCTCGCCCAGTACGGCAGCCGCGACTGCGCCGGACCGCGCACCCAGGCCATGCTGTATGCGATGGAGGCCCGCGCCTACGCCAACATGGGTCAGCCGAGCCGTTGCAAGCGGGCCGTGCGGATGGCCGAGGACACCTTCTCCGACGTCGGCTTCGACGGCGAGCCCGAGCCCGACTGGATCCGCTTCTTCTCCGAGGCCGAGCTCAACGGCGAGAACTCCCACTCGTTCCGGGACCTGGCCTACGTCGCCGGGCGCAGCCCCACCTACGCCTCCCTCGCCGAACCGGTCATGGCACGGGCCGTCGAACTGTTCTCCAAGGACGACGAACACCAGCGCTCGTACGCCCTGAACCTCATCGGCATGGCCACAGTCCACCTGCTCCAGAAGGAACCCGAGCAGGCCACCGTCCTGGTGGACCGCGCCCTCGACGTGGCGCGAAAGGTGCGCTCCGAACGGGTGAACACCCGGCTCCGCAAGACCGTGGACAGCGCCGCCCGTGAATACGGCGACGTGGCCGAGGTGGTCCGGCTCACCGACCTCCTCGCGTCCCGGCTTCCCGAGGCCGCCGAGGCGGTCTAGCCCTCCCCACCGATCCAGGGCCCTTCGAGTTCTGTTCATTGACGCGTAACACGCCCGACCTCTTCGTCATCGGGGCGAAACACCCAGCGGCGCCGCCGGAAACCGGCCTGCGCGAATCTCAGGGCCAATAACCGGCCAGTCCCCAGGCCAGCCCCCCCGGCCTACGCCTTGCGCCGCTCAGGTTTTCACGCTCGCCCGCACGCGAACGTACCGACGACGAGGAGACGCCGATGGCATCAGCCATCACGACCCTCGCGGCAGACGCCCCGACGCTCTCTGCCGCGAACACCGGGTTCATGCTCATCTGCTCCGCCCTGGTCATGCTGATGACCCCGGGACTCGCCTTCTTCTACGGAGGCATGGTCCGCGTCAAGAGCAGCCTCAACATGCTGATGATGAGCTTCATCAGCCTCGGGATCGTCACGATCCTGTGGGTCCTCTTCGGCTTCAGCCTCGCCTTCGGCACCGACTCCGGCTCGCTCATCGGCTGGAACTCCGACTACGTCGGCCTCAGCGGCATCGGCATCACCGAGCTGTGGGACGGCTACACCATCCCGGTCTACGTCTTCGCCGTCTTCCAGCTGATGTTCGCCGTCATCACCCCGGCCCTGATCAGCGGCGCCCTCGCCGACCGCGTGAAGTTCAGCGCCTGGGTGCTGTTCTCCGCCCTGTGGGTCACCGTCGTCTACTTCCCCGTCGCCCACTGGGTCTGGGGCGCCGGCGGCTGGCTCTTCGAGCTCGGCGTCATCGACTTCGCGGGCGGCACCGCCGTCCACATCAACGCCGGCGCCGCGGCCCTCGGCGTCATCCTGGTCATCGGCAAGCGCGTCGGATTCAAGCGGGACCCGATGCGCCCGCACAGCCTCCCCCTCGTGATGCTCGGCGCCGGCCTGCTGTGGTTCGGCTGGTTCGGTTTCAACGCCGGATCCTGGCTCGGCAACGACGACGGCGTCGGCGCGGTCATGTTCGTCAACACGCAGGTCGCCACCGCCGCCGCGATGCTCGCCTGGCTCGGCTACGAGAAGCTGCGCCACGGCTCCTTCACCACCCTCGGCGCCGCCTCCGGCGCGGTCGCCGGCCTCGTCGCCATCACCCCCTCCGGCGGCTCCTGCTCCCCGCTCGGCGCGATCGCCATCGGCGCCATCGCCGGTGTGCTGTGCGCCATGGCCGTGGGCCTGAAGTACCGGTTCGGCTACGACGACTCCCTCGACGTCGTCGGCGTCCACCTCGTCGGCGGCATCGCCGGCTCCCTCCTGGTCGGCCTCTTCGCCACCGGCGGGGTCCAGTCCGACGCGGCCGGCCTCTTCTACGGCGGCGGCCTGGCCCAGCTCGGCAAGCAGGCCGTCGGCGTCTTCTCCGTCCTCGCCTATTCCCTCGTCGTCTCCGCCGTCCTGGCCTTCCTCCTCGACAAGACCATCGGGATGCGGGTATCCGAGGACGTGGAGGTCTCGGGCATCGACCAGAGCGAGCACGCCGAGACCGCCTACGACTTCAGCGGGGCCGGCGGCGGGATCTCCTCCCGCGGCACCGCGGCCCCCGCCCCCGTTGCCGCAGCGAGCAAGAAGGTCGACGCATGAAGCTGATCACCGCGATCGTCAAGCCCTACAAGCTGGACGAGATCAAGGAAGCCCTCCAGGCCTTCGGGGTCCAGGGGCTCACCGTCTCCGAGGCCAGCGGCTACGGCCGCCAGCGCGGCCACACCGAGGTCTACCGGGGCGCCGAGTACACCGTGGACCTCGTACCGAAGATCCGCATCGAGGTGCTCGTCGACGACGTGGACGCCGAGGACGTGATCGACGTCGTCGTACGGGCGGCCCGCACCGACAAGATCGGCGACGGCAAGGTGTGGAGCGTCCCCGTGGACTCGGTCGTACGGGTCCGCACCGGCGAGCGCGGCGCTGACGCGCTCTAGGTGACGGGAGCTCCTGGGTGACGAGCGTCGAAGAGACAACCGACGGCACCGGCGACGACCGCCCGGACGGCTCGGGACCCAGCGGGTACGCCGCGGCCCGGCTGCGACTCCTCCAGGAGGAATCGCGGTCCGGGCCCTCGCGGCGTTCCGCGCTGTCCGCGCTGTCCGACCACTGGCTGTCCGCGCTGTTCGGGGCGGCCGCGAAGGAGACCGGCGTACGGGGCGCCGCCCTCGTCGCCGTCGGCGGCTACGGCCGCGCGGAACTCTCCCCGCGCAGCGATCTCGACCTGCTGCTGCTCCACGACGGCAAGGCGGAACCCCGGGCGCTCGGTGCGCTCGCCGACCGCCTCTGGTACCCCGTGTGGGACCTCGGCCTGGCCCTGGACCACTCGGTGCGCACCCCGGGCGAGGCCCGCAAGACCGCCGCCGAGGACCTCAAGGCCCACCTCGGCCTGCTGGACGCACGGCTCGTCGCCGGGGACGCCGGACTGCTCGCGGGGCTGCGCACCTCGGTCCTGGCCGACTGGCGCAACCAGGCCGTCAAACGGCTCCCGCAGCTGCGCGAACTGTGCCGGGAACGCGCCGAGCGGGCCGGGGAGCTGCGCTTCCTGCTGGAACCCGACCTGAAGGAGGCCCGCGGCGGACTGCGCGACGCCACCGCCCTGCGGGCCGTCGCCGCGTCCTGGCTGGCCGACGCCCCGCGCGAGGGACTGGCCGACGCCCGGCGGCGGCTGCTCGACGCCCGGGACGCGCTGCACCTGGTCACCGGCCGGGCCACCGACCGGCTCTCCCTCCAGGAGCAGCCCCAGGTCGCCGCCCGGCTGGGGCTCCTCGACGCCGACGCCCTGCTCCGCGAGGTGTACGAGGCCGCCCGGGTGATCTCCTACGCGGGCGACGTCACCTGGCGCGAGGTCGGCCGGGTGCTGCGGGCCCGCACCGCCCGGCCCCGGCTGCGCGGACTCCTCGGCACCCGCGGCGCGCCCGCCGCCGAACGGGCACCGCTGGCCGAGGGCGTCGTGGAGTCCGACGGGGAGGCCGTGCTGGCCCTGGCCGCCCGGCCCGAGCGGGACCCCGTCCTGCCCCTGCGCTTCGGTGCGGCCGCCGCCCAGGCGGGCCTGCCCGTCTCGCTGCACGCCGTACGCCGCCTCGCGGACCGGGCCCGGCCGCTGCCCGTGCCCTGGCCGGCGGAGGCCCGGGAACAGCTGCTCACCCTGCTGGGTGCCGGGGAGCCCACGGTGGCCGTCTGGGAGGCGCTGGAGGCCGAGGGGATGATCACCCGGCTGCTCCCCGACTGGGAGCGGGTGCGCTGCCGGCCCCAGCGCAATCCCGTGCACACCTGGACGGTGGACCGGCACCTGATCGAGACGGCCGTGCGGGCCTCGGCGTTGACCCGCCGGGTGAGCCGGCCCGACCTGCTGCTGATGGCGGCCCTGCTGCACGACATCGGCAAGGGCTGGCCCGGGGACCACTCGGTGGCCGGCGAGACCATCGCCCGCGACATGGCCGCCCGGGTGGGCTTCGACCCCGAGGACGTCGCCGTGCTCGGCACCCTCGTGCGCCACCACCTGCTGCTGGTCGACACCGCGACCCGGCGCGACCTCGACGACCCCGCCACCGTGAAGGCCGTGGCGGAGGCCGTCGGCTCGACGGGCACCCTGGAGATCCTGCACGCCCTCACCGAGGCCGACGCGCTCGCGACGGGCCCCGCCGCCTGGAGCACCTGGCGGGGCTCCCTCGTGGCCGACCTCGTGGCCCGGGTCGCCGCCGTCCTCAGCGGCTCCCCGCCCGACGCCTCCGAGCTGGAGATCCCGACCACCGAACAGGAACGCCTGGCGGTGGAGGCCCTGCGCACCGGGGAGCCGGTGCTCGCGCTGTACGCGCGCCGGGAGGAGGACGAGGCCGTCGGGGTCGAGCTCGTCGTCGCCGTCCCCGACCAGCCGGGGGTGCTCCCGGCGGCGGCCGGGGTCCTGGCGCTGCACCGGCTGACCGTGCGGGCGGCCGAGCTGCGCTTCCTGGAGCTGCCGGACCGGCTGGGGGAGGCCCTGGTGCTGCGCTGGCGGGTGGCCGCCGAGTACGGGGCCCTGCCGGAGGCCGCCCGGCTGCGGACCGACCTGGTCCGGGCGCTGGACGGCTCGCTGGACGTCCCGGCGCGGCTGGCCGACCGCGAGGCGGCGTACCCGAGGCGGCGCGGGGTGGTCCCGCCGCCGCCACGGGTCACCGTCGTCCCCGGCGTCTCCTCGCTGGCCACCGTGCTGGAGGTGCGGGCCCCCGACGCGGTGGGGCTGCTGCACCGCATCGGGCACGCGCTGGAGTCCCGCGGGGTCCGGGTGCGCAGCGCCCACGTCTCGACGCTGGGTGCCAACGCGGTGGACACCCTGTACGTCGTCGACACCGACGGCAAACCCCTGTCCCGGGCCGACGCCGCCGACCTGGCGGCGGCGGTGCAGACGGCCCTGTCCTAGACCCCGCACCGGCTCCCGTCCGGCCTCCCCGGGGTCCGCCCCCGGGGAGGCCGGAGCGGGGGAGGGCGGGGATTGCCTCCCGCAGGGCCGGGCAGGCGGCGTGGCCCGATACCCTGGGGGACGACCACCACGCCCCCGACCCGAGGAATCGCGACCACCGTGTTCGATACGCTTTCCGACCGCCTCAGCGCGACCTTCAAGTCCCTCCGGGGCAAAGGCCGCCTCTCCGAGCAGGACATCGACGCTGCGGCGCGGGAAATCCGTATCGCCCTCCTTGAGGCCGACGTCGCGCTTCCCGTCGTCCGCTCCTTCATCGCGAACGTCAAGGAAAGGGCCCGCGGCGAGGAGGTCAGCAAGGCGCTGAACCCCGGCCAGCAGGTCCTGAAGATCGTCAACGACGAGCTGGTCTCCATCCTCGGCGGCGAGACCCGCCGGCTGCGCTTCGCCAAGACCGCGCCCACCGTGATCATGCTGGCCGGTCTCCAGGGTGCCGGTAAGACCACCCTCGCCGGAAAGCTCGGCCTCTGGCTCAAGGAGCAGGGCCACACCCCGCTCCTCGTCGCGTGCGACCTCCAGCGCCCCAACGCCGTCAACCAGCTCTCCGTGGTCGCCGAGCGCGCCGGTGTGGCGGTCTACGCGCCCCAGCCCGGCAACGGCGTCGGAGACCCGGTCCAGGTGGCCAAGGACTCGGTCGAGTACGCGCGCACCAAGCAGCACGACATCGTCATCGTCGACACCGCCGGCCGCCTCGGCATCGACCAGGAGCTGATGCAGCAGGCCGCGGACATCCGCGACGCCGTCAGCCCCGACGAGATCCTCTTCGTCGTCGACGCGATGATCGGCCAGGACGCGGTCAACACCGCGGAGGCCTTCCGCGACGGCGTCGGCTTCGACGGCGTGGTGCTGTCCAAGCTCGACGGCGACGCCCGGGGCGGTGCCGCGCTCTCCATCGCGCACGTCACCGGCAAGCAGATCATGTTCGCCTCGAACGGCGAGAAGCTCGACGAGTTCGACGCCTTCCACCCCGACCGCATGGCGGGCCGGATCCTCGACATGGGTGACATGCTCACCCTCATCGAGCAGGCCGAGAAGACCTTCTCGCAGGCCGAGGCCGAGAAGATGGCGGCCAAGCTCGCCAAGGGTCCCAAGGAGTTCACGCTCGACGACTTCCTGGCCCAGATGGAGCAGGTCCGCAAGATGGGCTCCATCTCCAAGCTCCTCGGCATGCTGCCGGGCATGGGCCAGATCAAGGACCAGATCAACAACATCGACGAGCGCGACGTGGACCGCACCGCCGCGATCATCAAGTCGATGACCCCGGCCGAGCGCCAGGACCCGCACATCATCAACGGCTCCCGCCGCGCCCGCATCGCCAAGGGCTCCGGCGTCGAGGTCAGCGCCGTCAAGTCGCTGGTCGAGCGGTTCTTCGACGCCCGCAAGATGATGTCCCGCATGGCCCAGGGCGGCGGCATGCCGGGCATGCCCGGCATCCCCGGGATGGGCGGCGGCCCCGGCCGTCAGAAGAAGCAGGTCAAGCAGGCCAAGGGCAAGCGCAAGAGCGGCAACCCGATGAAGCGCAAGGAAGACGAGGCCGCGGCCGCGGCCCGGCGCGAGCAGGGCCCGCAGGCGACCGAGCCCGCTGCCGCCGGCAACCCGTTCGGGCTCCCCACGGGCGGCCAGGCCGGTCAGGACTTCGACCTGCCGGACGAGTTCAAGAAGTTCATGAAGTAGGACCGGGCAGGCGTGCCCGGTACGCGAAGAGGGCCCCGGCCGTGCACGCACGGCCGGGGCCCTCCCGTTTCCCGCAGGGGGCATATGTTCTGTTTGTCGCCTAAGGTCGGCCGGGAGGACGGCATAAGGAGGCCCCCGTGCCCAGCCCCACCCCCGTACCGCCGCGCGACCGGGCCGACACCCCCTGGCGTTCGGAAGGCGCCCCGCCCGCGCCGCCGCCCAGGAAACGGATGCCCGGCGGCTGGCGCGGGCTGATCCTCACCGCGCTGATCGTCTACCTGATCGCCAACCTGGTCCTGTCCTTCTTCAACGAGGGCGACGAGCCGGTCGTCTCCTACACGGAGTTCAGCAAGCAGGTCGCCGCGGGCAACGTCTCGAAGATCTACTCCAAGGGCGACGCCATCCAGGGCGAGCTCAAGGCCGGGCAGCCGCTCCCCGACGGCAAGGGCGAGTACACCAAGTTCACCACCCAGCGCCCCGCGTTCGCCGACGACCAGCTGTGGGCCAACCTCACCAAGCACAACGTGATCGTGACCGCCTCGCCGGTCGTCGAACAGCGCAGCTTCCTCGCCAACCTGCTGCTCTCCCTCGCCCCCATGCTGCTCCTGGTCCTCCTGTGGGTGGTCATCGCCCGGCGGATGGGCTCGGGGATGGGCGCCGGCATGGGCGGGCTGGGCCGCAAGGCCCCGCCCAAACCGGTGGAGCTGGCGGGCGCCAAGCGCACCACCTTCGAGGACGTGGCGGGCATCGACGAGGTCGAGGGCGAGCTGAACGATGTCGTCGACTTCCTGAAGAACCCCGGACAGTACCGCCGGATGGGCGCCCGGATGCCGCGCGGCGTCCTGCTGTCCGGCCCGCCCGGCACCGGCAAGACCCTGCTGGCACGGGCCGTCGCCGGCGAGGCGGGCGTGCCCTTCTTCTCCGCCTCCGCCTCCGAGTTCATCGAGATGATCGTCGGCGTGGGCGCCTCACGGGTGCGCGAACTGTTCGCGGAGGCGCGCAAGGTGGCCCCCGCGATCATCTTCATCGACGAGATCGACACCATCGGCCGGGCCCGGGGAGCCGGGGCCGGCGTGGGCGGCCACGACGAACGCGAACAGACCCTGAACCAGATCCTCACCGAGATGGACGGCTTCTCCGGCGCCGAGGGCGTGATCGTGCTGGCCGCCACCAACCGCGCCGACGTCCTGGACCCGGCGCTGACCCGCCCCGGCCGCTTCGACCGCACGGTGGTCGTCTCCCCGCCCGACCGGGACGGCCGGGCGGCCATCCTGCGCATCCACACCCGCGACATCCCGCTCGCCCCCGACGTGGACCTGGTCCGGGTCGCCCGGACCACCCCGGGCATGACGGGCGCCGAACTCGCCAACCTCGCCAACGAGGCCGCCCTGCTGGCCGTCAAACGACGCCGCGACCAGGTCACCCCGGCCGACCTGTCCGAGGCCCTGGAGAAGATCCAGCTGGGTGCGGAGCGGTCCCTGGTGATGCCCGACGAGGAGCGCCGCCGCACCGCGTACCACGAGAGCGGGCACGCCCTGCTCGGCATGCTCCGCCCCGGCGCCGACCCCGTCCGCAAGATCACCATCGTCCCCCGCGGACGCGCGCTCGGCGTCACCCTCTCGGCCCCGGACGCCGACCGGTACGCCTACACCGAGGAGTACCTCCGCGGCCGGATCATCGGCGCACTGGGCGGCATGGCCGCCGAGCACGTCGTCTACGACGTCATCACCACGGGCTCCGAGAGCGACCTGGAACAGGTCACCGGCATCGCCCGCGGCATGGCCGGCCGCTGGGGCATGAGCGAGCGCGTCGGACGCCTGACCGCCATCCCCTCCGACGGACAGAGCCCCTACGGCCTCGCCGCCGCACCCGCCACCCTCGACGCCGTCGACCACGAGATGCGCCGGATCGTCGACGAGTGCTACGAGGAGGCCTGCCGCGTCCTGCGCGAGCACCGCCCGCAGCTCGACGCCCTGGCCGAGGCCCTGCTCGCCCACGAGACCCTGGACGAGAAGGCGGCGTACGCCGCGGCCGGGATCACCCGTCTGGAGAAGTAGCGCCGGGCGGCCCGCGGCCGCCCGGCGGCCGGCCTCAGGCCACGCGGGCGACGACGTAGCGGAAGATGTTCGGCAGCCAGACGGCGCCGTCGGTCCGCTCGTACGGGTGAAGCGCCTCGGACAGCTCCTTCTCCGCCAGCGCGGGATCGGCCGCCGCGTCGTAGAGCCCCGTCGACAGCAGACCCCGTACGGCGCTGTCCACGTCCGCGTACCCGAACGGGCAGAACACCCGCCCCGACCCGTCCGGCACCAGGCCCGCCTCCGCCACCAGCTCGTCCAGGTCCC
This sequence comes from Streptomyces sp. AB3(2024), assembly GCF_041862025.1. Classification (NCBI taxonomy): domain Bacteria; kingdom Bacillati; phylum Actinomycetota; class Actinomycetes; order Kitasatosporales; family Streptomycetaceae; genus Streptomyces; species Streptomyces sp. AB3(2024). The sequence continues at coordinate 116,384 of NZ_JBGWAB010000006.1, read as the reverse complement.
GGGCCGCCGGGCCGCCGCCCAGCACCGCCGGGACCGTGCAGCGCTCCGCCGGACCCCAGTCGGCCAGCACTACCGCGCCGCCCCGCCGGACCGTCGGCAGGGCCGCCGCCAGCGCGCCCGGCCCCGGCGAGAGCGCCAGCAATACGTCGTACGGCCGCGCCGCGGGCACCGGGGGAGCCGCCACCACCTCCAGCAGCCGCTCCCGGGCCAGCGCCCGGCGGGCCGGATCCGCCTCCACGCCCGTGGCGGCGGCGCCCCGGCCCGCGGCCAGCAGCAGGGGCAGCCCGGCCCCGCAGCCGAGGCCCAGCAGCCGGTCGCCCGGCCCGACCTCCAACCGGTCGTAGACCGCCTCGTACAGCGGTACCAGCATCCGTTCCTGGATCTCCGCCCAGTCCCGGGCGACGAGCGTCGCCGTCGGCGTCGGTGTCATCGAAAGAGCGCTCCTGATTCCGTCTCGCCCCCTTGCCCCCGTTGCCAGGGAACTCCCCATTCGCCCCCGCGTCCAGAGGAGTGCGCCACCCGATTCACGCTCGGTGCGCCCGGCGCCGTACCATTCGCGCCATGGCAAAGGCACCCGTTCTCACCCCGCAGGCGGAGGATTTCCCCCGCTGGTACCAGGATCTGATCAACAAGGCCGAGCTGGCCGACAACGGTCCGGTCCGCGGCACCATGGTCATCCGACCGTACGGCTACGGCCTGTGGGAGCGGATGCAGCAGGAGATGGACGCCCGCATCAAGGACGCGGGTGCCCAGAACGCCTACTTCCCGCTGTTCATCCCGCAGTCGTACCTGACGAAGGAAGCCGAGCACGTCGAGGGCTTCGCCCCCGAGCTCGCGGTCGTCACCCACGGCGGCGGCAAGGAGCTGGAGGAGCCGGTCGTCGTCCGGCCCACCTCCGAGACGATCATCAACGACTACTTCTCCAAGTGGGTCCAGAGCTACCGGGACCTGCCCCTGCTGATCAACCAGTGGGCCAACGTGGTCCGCTGGGAGATGCGCCCCCGCGTGTTCCTCCGTACGAGCGAGTTCCTCTGGCAGGAGGGCCACACCGCCCACGCGACGTACGAGGACGCTCGCGACTACGCCGCCCGCATCCACCGCGACGTCTACGGCGACTTCATGACGAACGTGCTCGGCATCGACGTCGTGCTCGGCCGCAAGACCGCCAAGGAGCGCTTCGCCGGCGCCATCAACACCCTCACCCTCGAAGGCATGATGGGTGACGGCAAGGCGCTCCAGCTGGGCACGAGCCACGAGCTCGGCACCAACTTCGCCAAGGCCTTCAACACCCAGTACCTGTCGAAGGAAGGCAAGCAGGAGCTGGTCTGGCAGACCTCGTGGGGCGTCTCGACCCGCATGGTCGGCGGCCTGATCATGTCCCACGGCGACGACAACGGCCTGCGCGTCCCGCCGCGGCTCGCGCACGTCCAGGTCGTCGTCATGGCGATCAAGGGCGACGAGGCCGTGGCGAAGGTCCGCGAGCTGGGCGCGCAGCTGAAGGCCGCGGGCATCCGCGTCCAGGTCGACGACCGCGTCGACACCCCCTTCGGCCGCCGCGCCGTGGACTGGGAGCTCAAGGGCGTACCGGTCCGCATCGAGATCGGCCCCCGCGACCTGGAGGCCGGCACCGCGATGCTGGCCCGCCGGATCCCGGGCGGGAAGACCCCGGTGCAGATCGACGCCCTCGCCGACCTGCTGCCCAAGGTCCTCGACGAGGACCAGGCGCAGCTGCTGCGCGAGTCCCGCGAGCGCCGCGAGGCCCGTACGTCGGACGTCTCGACCATCGAGGAGGCCGCCGAGGCCGCCATCGCCGGTGGCTGGGCGCGCATCCCGTGGGCCGACCTGGGCCCCGAGGGCGAGGCCAAGCTGGCCGAGCAGGCCGTCTCCGTACGCTGCCTGATCGCGGCGGACGGGTCGGTTCCGGTGGCGGACGACGCTCCCGGTACGCTCGCCATCGTCGCGCGCTCGTACTGACGCAGAGCATCACGCCCCCGGCGCGCGGCGTCGGCCGCGCGCCGGGGGCGTGGCCATTTCCGGTCTTCGTTACGTACCGACTCCTCCTGAGATCTACGCACCCGTCCTCGTCGGGACGCATCAGAGTGAACTGACTGGTACGTGCAAAAAATTTGGAATGGCCCGGAATCGGAACACCGGGGCACCCCGGCTCGTTGTCACGACGTGAGCACGACACCACCTGTTCTCGCCGCAGAGCTGGCGCAGGCGTGGGCCGACATTCAGCGGTACCACCCCGAGCTGCCTGACCTTGCCGCGCCCGAGTCCCTGATCGGAGAGTCCTCGTCCGCCTGCGGCGCCGAGCTCTCCTTCGAGCGACTGCTGCACGAGGCAGTCCACGGCATCGCGGCCGCCCGCGGTGTCCGCGACACCTCGCGAGCCGGCCGCTACCATAACCGCAGATTCCTGGCGATCGCCGAGGAGATGGGGCTGGACCACTCCGAGGAGCCGCACGCCAGCAGCGGGTTCTCCCTGGTCTCCCTCAATCCCGAGGCCAAGAAACGCTACCGCCCCACCATGGAGCGGCTCCAGCGCGCACTGAAGGCGCACACGGCGGCCACGGCCGCCGACACCAAGCGCAGCTTCCGCGGTCCGGCCGCCCGGCACGGCTCCTCCGGCGGCGGCGTACGGGTCAAGGCGGTCTGCGACTGCGGGCGCAACGTCCGGGTGGTCCCGTCCGTGCTGGCCCAGGCGCCGATCGTGTGCGGCGGCTGCATGAAGCCGTTCCGCATTCCGGAGGTCACCGTCGCGGCGGCGTCCTGACGCGGTGCGGCCGGGGGCGGGGCATGGGGTGGGGCGTGGGGTGGGCCCCTCCCGGCCGAGCGTGCCGCGGGCGTATGGCACAATGAACAGCTGTACTCGACAGTCGCATAGGACCCCTCTCTCCTCCGGCTGACGCGTCCATCGGGCACCCGAGTACCGCAACCCCACGTGGCATCTCATGTGCCCAACCACGTCAAGTTCAGGAGACACCACTCCAGTGGCAGTCAAGATCAAGCTCAAGCGCCTCGGCAAGATTCGCCAGCCGCACTACCGCATCGTCGTCGCCGACGCCCGCACCCGCCGTGACGGTCGCGCGATCGAAGAGATCGGTATCTACCACCCGACGTACAACCCGTCGCGCATCGAGGTCAACGCCGAGCGTGCGCAGTACTGGCTGTCCGTTGGCGCCCAGCCCACCGAGGCTGTTCTCGCCATCCTGAAGCTGACCGGTGACTGGCAGGCGCACAAGGGCCTCCCGGCCCCCGCGCCGCTGCTCCAGCCGGAGACGAAGGAGAGCAAGCGTCGCTCCTTCGACGAGTTCGCCAAGGCCCTCGAGGGCATCGGCGAGACCAAGGGCGAGGCCATCACCCAGAAGGCCAAGAAGGCCGACAAGAAGGCGGACGAGGCTGAGGCCGCCGCCGAGTCGACCGAGGCCTGATCATGCTCGAGGAGGCTCTTGAGCACCTCGTGAAGGGCATTGTGGACAACCCCGACGACGTGCAGGTCGCCTCGCGCGACCTGCGCCGCGGACAGGTGCTCGAGGTCCGGGTCCACCCGGACGACCTCGGGAAGGTGATCGGCCGCAACGGCCGCACCGCACGTGCGCTGCGTACCGTCGTGGGCGCCATCGGCGGCCGTGGGATCCGCGTCGACCTCGTCGACGTGGACCAGGTCCGCTGAGGATTTGAATCACCGGCACGGGCCGGGGAGGGCGTTCGTCGCCTTCCCCGGCCCGAGTCGTTTCTGCGCGTGAGCAGAGCGACCATTGATTGAGAAACCACGACGCAGAGGTACCGCCTCCGCGAGAGCGGCGGCGGTCCGGCCGTGAAAAGGGGAAGAGACGCACAGTGGAGCTGGTAGTCGCGCGGATCGGCCGCGCCCACGGGATCAAGGGTGAGGTCACCGTCGAGGTGCGGACGGACGAGCCGGAGCTCCGGCTCAGCCCCGGTGCCGTCCTGCGGACCGAACCGGCGTCGGCGGGTCCGCTGACCATCGAGACGGGCCGGGTGCACAGCAGCCGGCTCCTGCTCCGCTTCGCGGGAGTCAAGGACCGCACCGGCGCCGAGGCGCTGCGCAACATCCTGCTGATCGCGGACGTCGACCCGGCGGAGCTGCCGGAGGAGCCCGACGAGTACTACGACCACCAGCTGATGGACCTGGACGTGGTGCTGGAAGATGGCACGGAGGTCGGCCGGATCACGGAGATCTCCCACCTGCCCTCCCAGGACCTCTTCATCGTCGAGCGCCCGGACGGCAGCGAGGTCATGATCCCCTTCGTCGAGGAGATCGTCGCCGAGATCGACCTGGAAGAGCAGCGCTGCGTCATCACCCCGCCGCCCGGCCTGATCGACGACCGCGCCGAGATCGTGTCGTCGCGCGATGCCGATGCAGGGGCCGAGGGCGGGGACGACGCCTGATGCGGCTGGACGTCGTCACGATCTTCCCCGAGTACCTGGAGCCGCTGAACGTCTCCCTCGTCGGCAAGGCGCGGGCGCGAGGCCAGCTCGACGTACACGTCCACGACCTGCGGGACTGGACGTACGACCGGCACAACACGGTCGACGACACCCCGTACGGCGGCGGGCCGGGCATGGTCATGAAGACCGATCCGTGGGGCGAGGCCCTGGATTCGGCACTGGCCGACGGCTACGAGTCCGGAGCCCGCGGTCCGGTCCTGGTCGTCCCGACGCCCAGCGGCCGTCCCTTCACCCAGGAACTGGCCGTCGAGCTCTCCGAGCGCCCGTGGCTCATCTTCACCCCGGCCCGGTACGAGGGCATCGACCGCCGCGTCATGGACGAGTACGCGACGCGGATGCCGGTCTACGAGGTCTCCATCGGCGATTACGTCCTGGCGGGCGGCGAGGCCGCCGTCCTGGTCGTCACGGAGGCCGTGGCCCGGCTCCTGCCGGGGGTGCTCGGCAACGCGGAATCACACCGCGACGACTCCTTCGCGCCCGGCGAGATGGCCAACCTGCTGGAGGGCCCCGTCTACACCAAGCCCCCGCAGTGGCGCGGGCGCGGGATCCCCGAGGTACTGCTCAGCGGCCACCACGGGAAGATCGCGCGGTGGCGCCGGGACGAGGCCTTCCGCCGGACGGCGCGCAACCGACCGGACCTGATCGAGCGCTGCGAAGCCTCCGCCTTCGACAAGAAGGACCGGGAGATCCTGAGCATCCTGGGCTGGAAGCCCACCGCCGACGGCCGATTTTGGCGCAGGCCGCAGGCCGTGGAAGAATAGGCGGCTGCTGTGTGCTCGCGTGCGCCCCTGCCACAGGGGGACCGTCGTCCGCGACGTGTCACGGCTCCCGAATTCTCTACGGAAATCCGCACCGGCGACCTGTGGCGTCGTGCGAAGAAAGCAGACGAAGAACATGTCTCACCTGCTCGATGGCGTCAACGCCGCCTCCCTGCGCACGGACGTCCCGGCCTTCCGCCCGGGTGACACGATCAACGTGCACGTCCGCGTGATCGAGGGCAACCGCTCCCGTATCCAGCAGTTCAAGGGCGTTGTCATCCGTCGCCAGGGCTCTGGCGTCTCCGAGACCTTCACCGTTCGCAAGGTCTCCTTCAGCGTCGGCGTCGAGCGCACCTTCCCCGTGCACTCCCCGATCTTCGAGAAGATCGAGCTCGTCACCCGCGGTGACGTGCGTCGCGCCAAGCTGTACTTCCTCCGTGAGCTCCGCGGCAAGGCCGCGAAGATCAAGGAGAAGCGCGACCGCTGATCTCCTCTCCGGGTCCACAGGCAGGCCGGATAGGCTCGCCCCCGATGGACACCGAAGCAGAGCTCACACAGCGCGGCCACTCCTCCCCCGAGCAGGGGGAGGAGGGGCCGCGTTCTGCGTTTTCCGGACGGAGCGGACGCTCGTCGTCCTGGCGGCGGGCGGGGCTGCTCGGCGTGGCCTGCACCGTCTTCCTGCTGCTGTTCGCCAACTTCGTGGTCCAGCCGTTCCTGATCCCCAGCCGCTCGATGGAGCCGACCCTGAAGGTCGGGGACCGGGTCCTGGTCAACAAGCTGGCGTACCGTTTCGGCCAGGAGCCGAAGCGCGGGGACGTGGTCGTCTTCGACGGGACCGGCTCCTTCGTGCGCGAACGTCCCGCGGGCAACCCGGTCGGCGAGGCCGTCCACGGCGCGTTCTCGGCGCTCGGGCTCGCGGAGCCCTCGGAGACCGATTTCGTGAAGCGGGTCGTGGGCGTCGGCGGGGACGACGTGGTGTGCTGCGACGTGGCCGGCCGGATCAAGGTCAACGGGGTCGCGGTCGACGAGCCCTACCTCCACCCCGGTGACGCGCCCTCGGCGGTGCCCTTCCGGATCGTGGTCCCGCTGGGGACCCTGTGGGTCATGGGCGACCACCGCTCACAGTCCCGTGACTCCCGGGATCACCTCGGGGAGCCGGGCGGCGGGATGGTGCCGGTGGAGAAGGTGATCGGACGGGCCGACTGGCTCGGCTGGCCGGTGACGCGCTGGGGCTCGCTGCCCGACGGCGCGGGGGCGTGGTCCCGGGTCGGCGGCGGCTCCCATGGGTAGCAGGGGACGCCCGAGGGGCGGCCGGGACAAGGGGCGCGGGGCGGAACCGGATCCGGCGGCGCGGCCCACTCCTCAACCTGCCCCGGCTCCTTCCCCCGTGTCCGGCTCCGCTTCCACCGGGGGTTCCGAGGAGGAACCCGCCGCGCCGGAGCCCGGTGGCCGGGCCGACCGGCGACGGCTGGCGCGCCGGGTCCGGCGGCGCCGGCGCACCCGCCGGGCGGGCGAGCTGCCGCTGCTGGTGGTCGTCGCCCTGTGTATCGCCCTGCTGCTCAAGACCTTCCTGGTGCAGGCGTTCTTCATCCCGTCCGGCTCGATGGAGCAGACGATCCGGATCGGCGACCGGGTGCTGGTGGACAAGCTCACCCCGTGGTTCGGCTCCAAAATCGAACGCGGTGACGTCGTCGTGTTCAAGGACCCTGGAGGCTGGCTCAAGGGCGAAGCCGCCCAGCCGGACCAGGACCCGGCCGGGATCAAGCAGATCAAGGAGGCCCTGACCTTCATCGGCCTGCTGCCGTCCGCCGACGAGCAGGACCTCATCAAGCGGGTCGTGGGCGTCGGCGGGGACACCGTGAAGTGCTGCGACGCGCGGGGCCGGGTGACCGTCAACGGCGCGCCGCTCGATGAGCCGTACGTGTCACCGGGCAACGCCCCCTCCGAGATCCGTTTCGAGGTGCACGTGTCGAAGGGACGTCTCTTCGTGATGGGCGACCACCGCGCCAATTCGGCCGACTCCCGCTACCACCTCGACGAGGCCTTCGACGGCACGATCGACGAGAACGGCGTGGTCGGGCAGGCGGTGGTGATCGCCTGGCCCTTCGACCACTGGCGGAGGCTGGAGCAGCCGGCGACGTTCCTGTCGGTGCCGGATCCGGCACGAACCGGTCGGCGGCGCGGGCGCCTTGGGCGCCGTCGGGGCACGGCGTTCGCATAGTGTGTGCTCGGTCTCCCACGCCTTAGGGAACTCCCGCTCGTTAAGGGAGGGGAGGGCCCGTCGACCGATCCGGCGCGGGACGCGAATTCCGAACGAGGAGTGGATGTGGGGGACGTGGCGGTAGGCGCGCGGTCCGGACGCGATGAGGGCGAGGAGCGGCCGGACGATGCCGTCGAGCGCGAGACCGGTGCCGAGGCGGGCGATGCGGACGCGCGGCCGCAGCGTTCCTTCTGGAAGGAGCTCCCGCTCCTCATCGGTATCGCCCTCCTGCTGGCCCTGCTGATCAAGACCTTCCTTGTGCAGGCGTTCTCGATCCCGTCCGATTCGATGCAGAACACCCTGCAGCGCGGCGACCGGGTGCTGGTGGACAAGCTGACCCCGTGGTTCGGTTCGGAGCCCGAGCGCGGCGAGGTCGTCGTCTTCCACGATCCGGCGAGCTGGCTGGCGGGGGAGCCCACCCCGGAGCCGAACATCGTGCAGAAGGCCCTCAGCTGGATCGGCCTGATGCCGTCCGCCGAGGAGAAGGACCTGATCAAGCGGACCATCGCCATCGGCGGGGACACCGTGGAGTGCAAGAAGGGCGGACCGGTCGTCGTCAACGGCAAGGCGCTGGACGAGCCGTACATCTACCCCGGCAACACCGCCTGCGACGACGCCCCCTTCGGCCCGATCACCGTGCCCAAGGGCAAGATCTGGGTGATGGGCGACCACCGCCAGAACTCCCAGGACTCCCGCTACCACATGCAGGACTCCACCCAGGGCTTCGTGCCGGTCGACAAGGTCGTCGGTCGGGCCGTGGTGGTCGCGTGGCCGCTCACCCGCTGGGCCACCCTCCCGGTTCCGGACACCTTCGACCAGCCCGGCATCAACCACCAGGCGGCGGCGACCGCCCTCGGCCTCGGGGCCTCCGGCCTCGCCCCGGTCGGCCTCGGCCCGGCGGCGCTGGGCCTGACGGGCGCGGTGCCCGTGGTGCTGTGGCGCAGGAGGAGGCTGACTACCGGGCGTACCGCCCGGTAGGGTGCCGCCCAGGTCGACGATCTCCGAGGCGGGGGCGCTGCAATGGGCGGAACACAGGCAAGACGCGGGACCACCGGTGGCCGCGGCGGCGTCGGCAACGTGTTGTCGGGGCTCGCCGTGGCCATCGGTTTCGTGCTCTTCCTCGGCGGCTTCGTCTGGGGGGCCCTGGTGTACCAGCCGTACACGGTGCCGACCGACTCGATGGTGCCGACGGTGCGGCCGAACGACCGGGTGCTGGCACAGCGGATCGACGGCGATCAGGTGCGCCGCGGCGACATCGTCGTCTTCACCGACACGGAGTGGAGCGGCTCGCCGATGGTCAAGCGGGTCGTGGCCGTGGGCGGCGACACCGTCCGCTGCTGCGACCAGGGCGGCCGGCTGACCGTGAACGGCAAGGAACTCGACGAGCCCTACCTCGACCGGGCGGGCAGCGACGGGGCGGCGATCGGGACGGCCGGCGCCCCGTACGAGGTGAAGGTGCCCGAGGGCAACCTCTTCCTGCTCGGCGACCATCGAGGTGCTTCGCTCGACTCCCGCGCGCACCTCCAGGAGGCAGGCCAGGGCACCGTGCCCCGGTCGGCGGTGTCGGCCCGGGTCGACGCGCTGGCGTGGCCGTCGATGACCATGGTGGAGCGGCCGCGGGCGTACGCCGCGCTGCCCGGCGGGATCTCCGCTCCGGGGCCGCTGCGGCTCCAGGTGGCGGCGGTGGTGGCCGGAGCCGCGCTGGTGGTGCTGGGGGCCGCCTACGGACCCCTCGTACGGATCCTGGGGCGCGGGCGGCGGGAGACCTCCGGTGCCCGCTGAGCCGGGCGCCGGCGGGCAGCCGGACCCGGAACCGCGGAAGGTCGCCCGGGTGATCCTGCTGGACCCCGAGGACCGGATCCTGCTGCTGCACGGCTTCGAGCCGGACGATCCCGCCGCCGACTGGTGGTTCACCCCCGGTGGCGGCCTTGAGGGGGACGAGAGCCGGGAGCAGGCGGCGCTCCGGGAACTCGCCGAGGAGACGGGGATCACAGAGGTCGCGCTGGGGCCGGTGCTGTGGCACCGGTACTGCGCCTTCCCCTTCGACGGGAGGCGCTGGGAACAGGACGAGTGGTACTTCCTCGCCCGTACCGACCGCACCGCGATCGAGATGGGCGGGCTCACCGAGCTGGAGCGGCGCAGCGTCGCGGGTGCGAGGTGGTGGACCTCCGAGGAACTGCTGGCGGCCCATGAGACGGTGTACCCGACCAGACTCGCCGAGCTGCTGCGCACGCTGCTCGACGACGGTCCTCCGGGTGCTCCGGTGGTCCTGGCCCCGGAAATCGTTTAGGGGCCCGTGGCGCTGGCGCACAATAGGGGGACGCACGGCTGAAGGGGAACATGCCATGAGTGCCGAGGACCTCGAAAAGTACGAGACCGAGATGGAGCTGAAGCTCTATCGGGAGTACCGCGACGTCGTCGGGCTGTTCAAGTACGTGATCGAGACCGAACGCCGTTTCTACCTCACCAACGACTACGAGATGCAGGTGCACTCGGTCCAGGGGGAGGTCTTCTTCGAGGTCTCCATGGCGGATGCCTGGGTCTGGGACATGTACCGGCCCGCGCGCTTCGTCAAGCAGGTACGGGTGCTGACCTTCAAGGACGTGAACATCGAGGAGCTCAACAAGAGCGACCTCGAACTCCCGGGCGCCTGATCCGCCCCGCCCGCTCACCCCTGGGGGTGAGCGGGTTTTCCACAACGCCCCGGTTGTCCACCAAGATCCACTCGGTACGTCCGGACACGGGAACCTCGGTGCCGGAGGTGGTGCCGGATGAACGCGAAGGACGTGGCACGACAGGCGCTGGGACGGTACGGCGAGGATCTCGCCGTGCGGAGGCTGACCGAGTCGGGGATGACGGTGATCGCCCGGAACTGGCGCTGCCGGGGCGGAGAGGTCGACATCGTGGCGCGGGACGGGGACGCCCTCGTCCTGTGCGAGGTCAAGACGCGCCGCCGGGGGGTCTTCGAGCACCCCATGGCAGCGCTGCGGGCCGCCAAGGCCGAGCGGCTGCGGCGGCTCGCCGGGCGCTGGCTCGCCGATCACGGCGGACCGCCCCCGGGCGGGGTGCGGATCGACCTCGTCGGAGTGCTGCTGCCGCGCCGTGGTGCGCCGCAGGTGGAACACGTCAGGGGGGTGGCCTGATGGGTTTCGCGCGGGCCTGCTCGGTGGCCCTGGTGGGCGTCGAGGGCGTACTGGTCGAGGTCCAGGCCGACCTGGAGCCGGGGGTCGCCGCCTTCACCCTGGTGGGGCTGCCCGACAAGACCCTGGTCGAGAGCCGGGACCGGGTGCGGGCCGCCGTGGTGAACTCCGGCGCCCAGTGGCCGCAGAAGAAGCTCACGGTCGGGCTCAGCCCGGCGTCCGTCCCGAAGGCGGGCGCCCATTTCGACCTCGCCGTCGCCGTCGCGGTGCTGGGCGCCGCCGAGGTGGTCGACCCCGGTGCGATCGCCGACCTCGTGCTCATCGGGGAGCTGGGCCTCGACGGCCGGGTCCGCCCGGTGCGGGGGATCCTGCCTGCGGTGCTCGCCGCCGCCGAGGCCGGGTACCGGCAGGTGGTGGTGCCCGAGCAGTGCGCCGGCGAGGCCGGGCTGGTCCCGGACGTCGCGGTGCTCGGGGTGCGCAGCCTGCGGCAGTTGATCGCCGTCCTGACCGACGAGGCGGTGCCCGATGAGGAGCCGCCGGACCGGCCGGGACGCCCCGACCCGATACTGGCGGGGCTGGTGGTACCGGGCGCCGGACTCGGTACGGGCCTGGCCCGGGGCGGGGGTGACGCCGCGGAGGTTCCCGACCTCGCCGACGTCGCCGGTCAGTACGCGGCCCGCCGGGCCCTGGAGGTGGCCGCCTCCGGGGGCCACCACCTCTTCCTCAGCGGGCCGCCCGGCGCGGGCAAGACGATGCTGGCCGAGCGGCTGCCGTGGCTTCTGCCCCCGCTCGACCGGCAGGACTCCCTGGAGGTGACCGCCGTCCACTCCGTCGCGGGGATCCTGCCGCCCGGCGAACCCCTGGTCGGACGGCCCCCGTACTGCGCCCCGCACCACTCCGCGACGATGCAGTCCCTGGTCGGCGGCGGCGCCGGGATCCCCCGGCCCGGGGCGGTCTCGCTGGCACACCGGGGGGTGCTGTTCCTGGACGAGGCCGCGGAGTTCAGTGGGAAGGTCCTGGACGCCCTGCGGCAGCCCCTCGAAGCGGGGCACGTGGTCATCGCACGTGCCGCCGGGGTGGTGCGGCTGCCGGCCCGCTTCCTGATGGTCCTCGCCGCGAACCCCTGCCCGTGCGGGCGGCACACCCTGCACGGCGCCGGCTGCGAATGCCCGGCCGCCGTGATCCGCCGCTACCAGGCCCGGTTGTCGGGGCCGCTGCTGGACCGGGTCGACCTGCGGGTCGAGGTCCAGCCCGTGACCCGCTCCGACCTCCTCGGGCAGGGCGGCCGGGGGGAGAGCACCGCGACCGTCGCCGCCCGGGTCCGCGAGGCCCGCGACCGGGCCGCCGCCCGGCTCGCCGACACGCCCTGGCGGCTGAACTCCGAGGTGCCCGGGCACGAGTTGCGCACCCGCTGGCCGGCCGGCCCCGGGGCACTGGCCCGGGCCGAGCGGGACATGGAGCGCGGACTGCTGACCGCGCGGGGCCTGGACCGGGTGTTACGGGTCGCCTGGACCGTGGCCGACCTGCGCGGCCACGACCGCCCCGACGCGCTGGACGTGGCCGTCGCGCTGGAACTGCGTACCGGGATCGCCCGCGGGGCTGTCCTGGACGCGGAGGCGCGGCGGTGACCGCCGGCGGGGCGGGGGACGCGGAGGTCCCGCGGGGCGGCGGGCCGCCCGACGCGGAGGCCCCCTGCCCCGGCGGCCGTGGCGGCCACGCGGCCCCGGCTTCCGGCGGGCCGTGGGAACGGGACGGCGCGGCACGGGCCGGGACCCGGCAGGGGCAAGGCGGCACGGGGGGAGGGGAGGCCGGGGCGGAGGTGCTGGCGCGGGTCGCGCTGACCCGGGTGCTGGAACCGGGGGACGAGTGCGGGGGCCGGTGGCTGCGCGAGCACGGGGCCGTCGGGCTGATGCGGATCCTGACCGGCGACGGCCCGGAGCCCGGCGCGCTGACCGGGGTCGGACCCGAGCGGATCGACGGGTACCGGAGACGGGCCGCCCTCGCCGACCCCCGGCGGGACCTCGCGGAGGCTGCCGCGGCGGGGTGCCGGTTCGTCCCGCCGGGTTCGGCGGAGTGGCCGACCCAGCTGGACGACCTCGGGGACGCCCGGCCCGTCGGGCTGTGGCTGCGGGGCGGCGCCGACCTGCGGACCTGGGCCCTGCGCTCGGTCGCCGTGGTCGGGGCCCGCGCGTGCACCCCGTACGGGGCCCACATGGCGCAGACCCTCGCCGCCGGACTCGCCGAGCGCGGCTGGGTGGTGGTCTCCGGCGCCGCGTACGGGATCGACGGCGCCGCGCACCGGGGCGCCCTCGGCACCGGCGGCGCCACCGTCGCGGTGCTGGCCTGCGGAGTGGACGTGAGCTACCCCCGCGGCCACGCCGGGCTCCTCGGCCGGATCGCCCGGCAGGGGCTGGTGCTGGGGGAGCTGCCGCCCGGCGGCAACCCCACCCCGAGCCGCTTCGTCCTGCGCAACCGGGTCATCGCCGCCCTCACCCGGGGCACCGTGGTCGTCGAGGCGGCCCACCGCAGCGGCTCGCTGGTCACCGCCCGCCGGGCCCAGCGGCTCGGCCGCCTCACCATGGGCGTCCCCGGCCCCGCCACCAGCGGCCTCTCCGCCGGAGTGCACGAGCTGCTGCGCGGCGAGGCACAGCTCGTCACGGACGCCGCCGAGGTGGTGGAACTGGTCGGCGCCATCGGCGAGCTGGCACCCGTGCGCCGCGGACCGGTGCTCGCCCGCGACCTCCTGCCCCCGGACACCGTGCGCGTGCTCGACGCGCTCCCCGCCGGCCGGCCCGCGCGGCTGGAGGAGATCTCCCTGGCCGCGGCCACCGGCACCGATGAAGTCATCGGCAGACTGTACGAACTTCACTCTCTGGGGTTCGTCGAACGGCAGGGCGACGACTGGCGGTTGACCCCGCGCCCGCCACGAGAGGGGGCGCAATCCCGGGCCACCCGGCGAGGCGGTCATTGACCTGGGGCGTTCCGGTGAAAGAGTGAAGTCGATGAGAGACGCGGTCTTCCCGGTGGCAGTCGCCGGGGCCGAGCGCCAGGCGCCGGTCCCGGGCCGCCCGTGCGAGTCCGGGCGCCGCTGCGCCCCCGCGTCATCCCGTACTCTTCGCGCACCGCGACACTTCCGTCACGCTACGCTCCCAAGGAATCCGGCTCCGGCAAAGGCGAAGCATGCCCCAGCACACCTCAGGGTCCGACCGCGCTGCGGTGCCCCCCGCTGCCCGTGGCGGCGTGCGGTCCACCGCGCCCTCGTCCCTGGAGGTGCTCTGGCGCTCATACAAGGACTCGGGCGACGAACGGCTGCGGGAACAGCTGATCCTGCACTACTCGCCGCTGGTGAAGTACGTGGCGGGCCGGGTCAGCGTCGGCCTGCCGCCCAACGTGGAACAGGCCGACTTCGTCTCCTCCGGGGTCTTCGGCCTGATCGACGCGATCGAGAAGTTCGACATCGAACGGTCCATCAAGTTCGAGACGTACGCCATCACCCGGATCCGCGGCGCGATGATCGACGAGCTGCGGGCGCTCGACTGGATCCCGCGCTCCGTGCGCCAGAAGGCGCGGGCCGTGGAGCGCGCCTACGCCACCCTTGAGGCCCAGCTGCGGCGGACCCCGACGGAGGGCGAGGTCGCGGGTGAGATGGGGATCGGGGTGGAGGAACTCCATACGGTCTTCAGTCAGTTGTCCCTGGCCAACGTGGTCGCCCTCGAAGAGCTGCTGCACGTCGGCGGGGAGGGCGGCGACCGGCTCTCCCTGATGGACACCCTGGAGGACCACGCCGCCGACGACCCGGTCGAGGTGGCCGAGGACCGGGAACTGCGCCGACTGCTCGCACGGGCGATCAACACGCTCCCCGAGCGCGAGAAGACGGTCGTGACCCTCTACTACTACGAGGGCCTCACCCTCGCCGAGATCGGCAACGTGCTGGGTGTGACCGAGAGCCGCGTCAGCCAGATCCACACCAAGTCCGTGCTCCAGCTGAGGGCCAAGCTCGCCGACGTCGGCCGCTGACCCGGCACGGGCCTTGCACACCCTCCGTACAGTGGTGACGTGCCCAGGATTCGAGCGGCCTCCGTGGCCGAGCACCGGTCGATGCAGCGCGGCGCCCTGTTGGACGCGGCGCGCTCCCTGCTGTCCGAAGGCGGGACGGAAGCCCTGACCTTCCCCGCCCTCGCGGAGCGGACCGGGCTCGCCCGGTCGTCCGTGTACGAGTACTTCCGGTCGCGCGCGGCCGTGGTCGAAGAGCTGTGCTCGGTGGACTTCCCCGTGTGGGCCGCCGAGATCGAGGCCGCCATGGAGGCCGCACAGACGCCCGAGGCGAAGATCGAGGCGTATGTGCGCAGCCAGCTCGCACTGGTGGGGGACCGCCGGCACCGGGCGGTGGTGGCGATCTCCGCCAGTGAGCTGGACGCGGGCGCGCGGGAGAAGATCCGTGCCGCGCACGGCGGCCTGGTCGCGATGGTCGTCGAGGCCCTCGGCGCCCTGGGCCACGCGGAGCCGCGACTGGCCGCGATGCTGCTGCAGGGCGTCGTGGACGCCGCGGTGCGCCGGATCGAGCTCGGCGCGGCCGAGGAGCCCGACGTGGTGACCGAGGCCGCCGTCGCCATGGCCCTGCGGGGCGTGCGCGGCTAGGAGGTCCGGGTCCCGTCCTGTGAGGGCCCGGCCGTCGGCAGGAGGCGGGGCGTGGGGCGGGGGAGCAGGGTCAGCGGGTCGAGATAGGTGTCCTCGCCGGTCAGCAGGCCCCAGTGCAGGCACGGGGCCGGGCAGTGCGAGCCGGCCGTGAGGACCGCGACCTCCTGCCCCGCCATGACCTCCTCCCCCTCCGCGACCAGCGGCCGCACCGGCTCGTAGGTCGTGCGCCGGCCCCCGGGGAGGGTGAGCGAGAGCACCCCGCGGCCCGCGACCTGCCCGGCGTAGTGCACCCGGCCCGGTCCGACCGCCCGTACCCGCGCCCCCACCGGAGCGGCCAGGTCCACCCCGCGGTGGCCGGCCGCGTAGGGCGTCGGCGGCGGATCCCACCAGCGCGTCACGGACAGTGGCGGGGGCAGTGGCCGGGCCGCCGGGACGGGGTTCGGGACGAGGGTCGGGGGCAGGGCGGGGGCCAGCGCCAGCAGCAGGGTGAGCAGCAGTGTCGTCATGCCCACAGGCTCCCGCGCGCACGGCCGCGGGCGCCCGTGCCTGTGGATGGCCGAAAGGGTGTGGACAACGGCGTCACCCGGCATACCGCCGGGTCCCGTACACTTCTTGTGGCGATCCGGGTCACCGGGTCGACTTCGCACGCCCCAGCATCGGCCGGATCCGGCCTGGTGAAAGCGTCTCTCGGTCCCTCTTTCGGGGCAGGGCGCGGCGGGGCGTCAGGAACCAAACCGAGAAAACAAGGAGATGGCCATGGCCGTCGTAACGATGCGGGAGCTGCTGGAAAGCGGCGTCCACTTCGGTCACCAGACCCGTCGCTGGAACCCGAAGATGAAGCGCTTCATCTTCACCGAGCGCAACGGCATCTACATCATCGACCTGCTCCAGTCGCTGTCGTACATCGACCGCGCCTACGAGTTCGTGAAGGAGACCGTCGCGCACGGTGGCTCCATCATGTTCGTCGGTACGAAGAAGCAGGCCCAGGAGGCCATCGCCGAGCAGGCGACGCGCGTCGGCATGCCGTACGTCAACCAGCGTTGGCTCGGTGGCATGCTCACCAACTTCTCCACCGTCTACAAGCGCCTCCAGCGTCTGAAGGAGCTTGAGGCGATCGACTTCGAGGACGTCGCCGCCTCGGGTCTCACCAAGAAGGAGCTCCTGGTCCTCTCCCGCGAGAAGACCAAGCTGGAGAAGACCCTCGGTGGTATCCGCGAGATGTCGAAGGTTCCCAGCGCCGTCTGGATCGTCGACACCAAGAAGGAGCACATCGCGGTCGGTGAGGCGCGCAAGCTGCACATCCCCGTGGTCGCGATCCTCGACACCAACTGCGACCCCGACGAGGTCGACTACAAGATCCCGGGCAACGACGACGCGATCCGCTCCGTCACCCTGCTCACCCGCGTGATCGCCGACGCCGTCGCCGAGGGCCTCATCGCCCGCTCCGGCGCTGCGACCGGTGACTCGAAGCCGGGCGAGAAGGCCGCCGCCGAGCCGCTCGCCGAGTGGGAGCGCGACCTGCTCGAGGGTGAGAAGAAGGCCGACGACGCCGAGGCCCCCGCGGCCGACGCCGCCGTCGAGGCCCCGGCCGTCGAGGCTGTCGAGGCCCCGGCCGTCGAGGCCCCGGCCGCCGAGGCTGTCGAGGCTCCGGCCGCCGACGCCGAGCAGGCCTGACCCACTGAGTGGGCCCGGCGTTCATCCGCCGGGCACTCGCAGCACGGACGATGACGGCGGGGGAGCCGCGCCACGAGCGCGGCGCCTCCGCCGTTCACCCGTAGATCTACGACTTCGAGAGAGAATCACAGACTCATGGCGAACTACACCGCCGCTGACGTCAAGAAGCTCCGCGAGCTCACCGGCGCCGGCATGCTGGACTGCAAGAACGCGCTCGTCGAGGCCGACGGTGACGTCACCAAGGCCAACGAGATCCTGCGCGTCAAGGGCCTGAAGGGTGTCGCCAAGCGCGAGGGCCGTTCCGCCGAGAACGGTGCCGTCACCTCCCTGATCGCCGACGACGCCACCTCCGGTGTCCTCGTCGAGCTCAAGTGCGAGACCGACTTCGTCGCGAAGAGCCCGAAGTTCCTGGCCGTCGCCGACCAGCTCGCCGCCCACGTGGCCGCCATCTCCCCGGCGGACATCGAGGCGCTGCTGGCGTCCGAGATCGAGGCCGGCAAGACCGTCCAGGCGTTCGTGGACGAGGCCAACGCCAACCTCGGCGAGAAGATCGTCCTGGACCGCTTCGCGGCGTACGAGGGTGCCTTCGTGGCCTCCTACATGCACCGCACCATGCCCGACCTGCCCCCGCAGATCGGTGTCCTGGTCGAGCTGGACAAGGCCGACGCCGAGCTGGCCAAGGGCATCGCCCAGCACATCGCCGCGTTCGCGCCGAAGTACCTGACCGCCGAGGACGTCCCGGCCGAGATCGTCGAGTCCGAGCGCCGCGTCGCCGAGGAGACCACCCGCGCCGAGGGCAAGCCCGAGGCCGCGATCGCCAAGATCGTCGAGGGTCGCGTCAATGGCTTCTTCAAGGACGCCACGCTGCTCGGCCAGCCGTACGCCCTGGACAACAAGAAGTCCGTCCAGAAGGTTCTGGACGAGGCCGGTGTCACCCTGAAGCGCTTCACCCGCATCAAGGTCGGCATCTGAGTCCGTCCGTACGCGACGGACACCGGACCCCGGTAGGGTCTGAAGCAGTCGTCCGCGCTCGCGCGAGGCGACCGCAGATCTGACGAGGAGGCCATTGCCGTAGAGGGAACCGCAAGGACCCACCGGCAATGGCCTTCTTCGTATGTGCACGAGGAGATCTCCATGAATCAGGGCGTGGACACCCACACCGCTTCCGACGACAAGAGCGACCACGAGAAGAAGGGTCGCCGCTTCATGCTGAAGCTCTCCGGCGAAGCCTTCTCGGGCGGCGGCGGGCTGGGCGTCGACCCTGACGTCGTGCACGCCATCGCCCGCGAGATCGCGGCCGTGGTCCGAGACGGCGCCGAGATCGCGATCGTCATCGGCGGCGGCAACTTCTTCCGCGGCGCCGAACTGCAGCAGCGCGGTATGGACCGGGCCCGGTCCGACTACATGGGCATGCTCGGCACCGTCATGAACTGCCTCGCCCTCCAGGACTTCCTGGAGAAGGAAGGCATCGACAGCCGTGTCCAGACCGCCATCACCATGGGCCAGGTCGCGGAGCCGTACATCCCGCTGCGCGCCGTCCGGCACCTGGAGAAGGGCCGCGTCGTGATCTTCGGCGCCGGCATGGGCATGCCGTACTTCTCCACCGACACCACGGCCGCCCAGCGTGCCCTGGAGATCGACGCCGAAGCCCTCCTCATGGGCAAGAACGGTGTCGACGGGGTCTACGACTCCGACCCGAAGACCAACCCGGACGCGGTGAAGTTCGACGCGCTGGAGTACAGCGAGGTGCTGTCCCGGGACCTCAAGGTCGCCGACGCCACGGCCATCACGCTGTGCCGTGACAACGCGCTTCCGATCCTGGTCTTCGAACTCCTCGCCGAGGGCAATATCGCCCGCGCCGTCAAGGGTGAGAAGATCGGCACGCTCGTGAGCGACCAGGGCACCCGGGCCTGAGCCCCACCGCGGCCCGGCTCCGGCCGGGCCCGGTCCGGGCGGCTCGTACCGCCCCGCCCGCCTGAACCATCCAAATCTGACATGCAGGAGCACGTGGTGATCGAAGAAATCCTCCTCGAGGCCGAGGAGAAGATGGAGAAGGCCGTCGTCGTCGCCAAGGAAGACTTCGCCGCGATTCGCACGGGCCGTGCGCACCCGGCGATGTTCAACAAGATCGTGGCGGACTACTACGGTGCCATCACGCCCATCAACCAGCTCGCCTCCTTCGCGGTTCCCGAGCCGCGCATGGCGATCGTGACGCCGTTCGACGCGTCCGCGCTGCGCAACATCGAGCAGGCGATCCGCGACTCCGACCTCGGTGTCAACCCGAGCAACGACGGCCGCATCATCCGGGTGACCTTCCCGGAGCTCACCGGTGAGCGCCGCAAGGAGTACATCAAGGTCGCGCGCACCAAGGCCGAGGACTCCAAGGTCTCCATCCGTTCCGTGCGCCGCAAGGCCAAGGACGCCCTCGACAAGCTCGTCAAGGACAAGGAAGCCGGCGAGGACGAGGTGCGCCGCGCGGAGAAGGAGCTCGACGACACCACCGCGAAGTACGTCGCGCAGGTGGACGAGCTGCTCAAGCACAAGGAATCCGAGCTGCTCGAGGTCTGATGAACGACTCTCCCTGGGCCGCCGAGCCGGTGGCGGCGGGTCCCGCATACGATGCGCTGGTGGGCCCGCAGACTCGGCCCATGTCCATCGTGCCCGATGCCGCCGGCCGTGATTTCGACGACCGGGAAGCACGCGATCGGGGGGCCGCCGCCTTCGGCGGCCCCCCGTTCCGCGCCGAGACGCCGCCGCAGGAGCCCATGCCCAGCCCCCCGCCTCCGCCTTCGCAGGTACCGCAGGACGCCTCCCCGCCGCCGCAGAAGAAGCGCGCGGGGCGGGATCTGCGTGCCGCCATAGGGGTCGGCGTCGGCCTCGGCGCGGTGATCTTCGCTTCGCTGTTCATCGTCAAGGCCGTCTTCGTCGGTGTGATCGTCGTCGCCGTCGTCGTCGGCCTGTGGGAGCTCACCTCCCGGCTCCAGGAGAAGAAGGGCATCAAGGCCCCGCTCGTCCCGCTCGCGGTCGGCGGCGCGGCCATGGTGATCGCCGGATACGTCCGGGGGGCCGAGGGCGCCTGGGTGGCCATGGCGCTCACGGCGCTGGCCGTGCTCGTCTGGCGGATGACCGAAGCGCCCGAGGACTACCTCAAGGACGTCACGGCGGGCGTCTTCGCAGCGTTCTACGTGCCCTTCCTGGCCACGTTCGTCGCGATGCTGCTCACCGCCGACGACGGCCCCCAGCGGGTGGTGACCTTCCTGGTCCTGACGGTGGTCAGCGACACGGGGGCCTACGCGGTCGGCTGGCGCTTCGGCAAGACCAAGCTCGCCCCGCGCATCAGCCCAGGCAAGACCCGCGAGGGACTCTTCGGGGCGGTGGCCTTCGCGATGGCGGCCGGCGCGCTGTGCATGGAGTTCCTGATCGACGGGGGCTCCTGGTGGCAGGGTCTGGTACTGGGCCTGGCGGTCGCGGTCAGCGCCACCCTGGGTGACCTGGGCGAGTCGATGATCAAGCGCGACCTGGGCATCAAGGACATGGGCACCCTGCTCCCGGGCCACGGCGGCATCATGGACCGGCTCGACTCGCTGCTGCCGACCGCTCCGGTGGTCTGGCTGCTGCTGGCGGCCTTCGTGGGTACGGGCTGACCTGCGGAAAAGCCGGGCGATACGCCGGGCGGTTACTCTTGGAAGGCGCGCTGCTTCTGCGGCGCGCCTTTCGTCTTACAAGGAGTACCCGCCATGGCCCGCCCCGTTCCGGGAGAGCTCACCTTCGTCGCCCCTCGTGGGGCCAAGAAGCCGCCCCGGCACCTCGCCGACCTGACCCCGGCCGAGCGCCGGGAGGCCGTGGCCGCGATCGGTGAGAAGCCGTTCCGGGCCAAGCAGCTCTCCCAGCACTACTTCGCCCGCTACGCGCACGACCCGGCCGAGTGGACCGACATCCCCGCCGCGTCGCGCGAGAAGCTCCAGCAGGAGCTGCTGCCGCAGCTGATGAACGTCGTCCGGCACATCAGCTGCGACGACGACACCACCCGCAAGACCCTGTGGAAGCTGCACGACGGCACGCTCGTCGAGTCCGTGCTGATGCGCTACCCCGACCGGGTCACCATGTGCATCTCCTCGCAGGCCGGCTGCGGCATGAACTGCCCGTTCTGCGCCACCGGCCAGGCGGGCCTGGACCGCAACCTGTCCACGGCCGAGATCGTGCACCAGATCGTCGACGGCATGCGCGCGCTGCGCGACGGCGAGGTCCCCGGCGGCCCGGCCCGGCTCTCCAACATCGTCTTCATGGGCATGGGCGAGCCGCTGGCCAACTACAAGCGGGTCGTCGGCGCCATCCGCCGTCTCACCGACCCGGAGCCCGACGGCCTGGGCCTGTCGCAGCGCGGCATCACCGTCTCCACCGTCGGCCTGGTCCCGGCCATGCTGCGCTTCGCCGACGAGGGCTTCAAGTGCCGCCTCGCGGTCTCGCTGCACGCGCCGGACGACGAGCTGCGCGACACCCTGGTCCCGGTGAACACCCGCTGGAACGTCCGCGAGGTCCTCGACGCGGCCTGGGAGTACGCCGAGAAGTCCGGCCGGCGCATTTCCATCGAGTACGCGCTGATCCGTGACATCAACGACCAGGCCTGGCGCGGTGACCTCCTCGGCCGCCTGCTCAAGGGCAAGCGCGTGCACGTCAACCTGATCCCGCTGAACCCGACCCCGGGCTCGAAGTGGACCGCCTCGCGTCCCGAGGACGAGAAGGCCTTCGTCGAGGCCATCGCCCGGCACGGCGTGCCCGTGACCGTACGCGACACCCGTGGCCAGGAGATCGACGGCGCGTGCGGCCAGCTGGCCGCCTCCGAGCGCTAGATTCCGGCCGCGGACGCCCGTAACCGGCCACGGGGTACCCTGTGGCCGGACAACTTCATCATTCCGACAGGGGAGCGCCACAGCGCTGAGAGTGCGGTAACCGTCATCCGCAGACCCTCTGAACCTCGCCCCGGTCATTCGGGGTAGGAAGTTCGGTCATCACTCAAGCTGTTGCGCCCTGCCCGGCGTCCGCTCCCACAGAGCGCCGGGCAGGGCCGCGTCTTCTCCTGGACATCCCAGGAGGAATTCACCAGTGAGCACCACCAAGAAGATCGCGGGCGCAGCGCTCGTGGCCGCGCTGGGCGTCGGCACGCTCAGCGCCTGTGGCGGCGGCGACGCCAAGGACAAGCCGGCGGGCGCGAGCGACGCCCCGAAGTCCAAGACGATCACGCTGGTCTCCCACGACTCCTTCAACGTGACCGACACGGTCCTCAAGGAGTTCGAGCAGCAGAGCGGCTACACCGTCAAGGTCCTGAAGTCCGGCGACGCCGGCGCCGCCCTGAACCAGGAGATCCTCACCAAGGGCTCCCCGCGCGGCGACGTCTTCTTCGGCGTCGACAACACGCTCCTCTCGCGCGCCCTCGACAACGGGATCTTCACCCCGTACCAGGCCAAGGGTCTGGACCAGGTCAAGCCGGAGTTCGTGCTCGACCAGCAGCACCGTGTCACCCCGGTCGACTCCGGCGACATCTGCGTCAACTACGACAAGGCCTACTTCGCCGACAAGAAGATCGCCCCGCCGCAGACGCTGGACGACCTGATCAAGCCGGAGTACAAGAACCTGCTGGTCACCGAGAACGCCGCGACCTCCTCGCCCGGCCTCGGCTTCCTGCTCGCCTCCGTCGGCAAGTACGGCGAGGACAGCTGGAAGGACTACTGGAGCAAGCTCAAGGCCAATGGCGTCGAGGTCGTCGACGGCTGGGAGCAGGCCTACAACGAGCGCTTCTCCGGCTCCGCGGGCGGCAAGAAGGCCAAGGGCGACCGTCCGCTGGTCGTCTCCTACGCCTCCAGCCCGCCGGTCGAGGTCCTCTACGGCGAGCCGCAGCCGGCCGAGGCCCCCACGGGCGTGGCCACCGGCACCTGCTTCCGCCAGGTCGAGTTCGCGGGCCTGCTCAAGGGCGCGAAGAACGAGGAGGGCGGCAAGGCGCTCATCGACTTCCTGGTGAGCAAGAAGTTCCAGGAGGACATGCCACTCCAGATGTTCGTGAACCCGGTGGTCAAGGACGCGAAGCTGCCGGAGGTCTTCACGAAGCACGGCGTGGTCGTCGAGAAGCCGGAAACGGTCGCCCCCGACGCCATCGCCAAGAACCGTGACCAGTGGGTCAAGGCATGGTCCTCGCTCGTCGTGAAGTAGTGCGGGACGGCTCCCCGAAGACAGGCGGGCGCGCCACCGCCGTCAGGTTCGCCCTGATGACGGTGCCGCTCGCCTTCTTCGGGCTGTTCTTCGCCTATCCCGTCGCCGCGATCGTGGGGCGCGGGCTCAAGACGGACGAGGGCTGGCAGTTCGGGCGCGTCGGCGAGGTCCTGGCGAGGCCCGACATCGCGGGCGTCCTGTGGTTCACCACGTGGCAGGCGTTCGCCTCCACCGTCCTCACCCTGCTGATCGCCCTTCCCGGCGCGTACGTCTTCGCTCGCTTCGACTTCCCCGGCAAACAATCGTTGCGGGCCCTGGTCACCGTGCCCTTCGTGCTGCCGACCGTGGTGGTGGGATCGGCCTTCCTGGCCCTGGTCGGGCGGGGCGGGATGCTCGACGAACTGTGGGGCGTCCGGCTGGACACCACCGTCTGGGCGATCCTGCTCGCCCACATCTTCTTCAACTACGCCGTCGTCGTCCGGACGGTCGGCGGGCTGTGGGCCCAGCTGGACCCGCGCCAGGAGGAGGCCGCCCGGGTCCTGGGCGCCGGGCGGTTCGCCGCCTGGCGACGGGTGACGCTGCCCGCGCTGGGCCCGGCGGTGGCCGCGGCCTCGCTGATGGTGTTCCTGTTCACCTTCACCTCCTTCGGTGTCGTGCAGATCCTGGGCGGGCCCGCGTACTCCACGCTGGAGGTGGAGGTCTACCGGCAGACCGCGCAGCTCCTGGACCTGCCGACGGCCGCGGTGCTGACGGTGGTCCAGTTCGCCGCCGTCGGCCTGATCCTCGCCGTGCACGCCCGGACCGTGCGCCGGCGCGAGACCGCGTTGCGGCTCGTGGACCCGGCGCACACGGCGCACCGCCCGCGCGGCTGGGCCCAGCGGAGCCTCCTCGGCGGGGTTCTGCTGACCGTGGCGCTGCTGATCGTGGCCCCGCTGGCCGTGCTGGTGGAGCGGTCCTTCGACGCGCCCGGCGGGTACGGGCTGGGCTTCTACCGGGCGCTGCAGGACGCGGGCTCCGGTGGCGGAACGTTTCTGGTGCCGCCGCTGGAGGCCATCTGGAACTCCCTGCAGTACGCGCTGGCCGCCACCGCCATCGCCCTGCTCGTCGGAGGGCTCGCGGCCGCGGCGCTGACCCGTCGCGGCGGCCGGTTCGTGCGGGGGTTCGACGCGCTGCTGATGCTCCCCCTCGGCGTGTCCGCCGTGACGGTGGGCTTCGGCTTCCTGATCACGCTGGACGAGCCGCCGCTGGACCTGCGGACCTCGTGGATCCTGGTGCCGCTGGCGCAGGCGCTCGTCGGCGTGCCGTTCGTCGTACGGACCATGCTGCCCGTGCTGCGGGCCGTGGACGGCCGGCTGCGGGAGGCGGCGGCCGTGCTCGGGGCGTCGCCGCTGCGGGCCTGGCGGGAGGTGGACCTGCCGCTGGTGCGGCGGGCACTGCTGATCGCCGCGGGCTTCGCCTTCGCCGTCTCGCTCGGGGAGTTCGGGGCGACGGTGTTCATCGCCCGGCCGGACCACCCGACGCTGCCGGTGGCGGTGGCCCGGCTGCTGGGGCGGGCCGGGGAGATGAACTACGGGCAGGCGATGGCCCTGAGCACGATTTTGATGCTGGTGTGCGCGGTGTCCCTGCTCCTGCTGGAACGGCTGCGACCCGCCACGACCTCGGGAGAGTTCTGATGACCCTGCTCCGGCTCGACGGCGTATCGGTCCGCTTCGGCGACCGGGCCGTCGTGGACGCGGTGGACCTGGAGGTCGCCGAGCACGAGATCGTCTGCGTGCTGGGGCCGAGCGGCAGCGGCAAGTCCACCCTGCTGCGGGTGGTCGCCGGGCTGCAGCCCGTGTCCGGCGGGCGGGTGCTGCTCGGTGACGCGGACCAGGCGGCGGTCCCGGTGCACCGGCGCGGGGTCGGTCTCATGTTCCAGGACCACCAGCTGTTCCCGCACCGGGACGTCGGCGGGAACGTCGCCTTCGGACTGCGGATGCGGGGTGCCTCCGGCGGGTCCTCGGCCGCCCGGGTCGCGGAGCTGCTGGACCTGGTCGGCCTTCCGGGCGCCGAGCGCCGGGCGGTGGCCTCGCTGTCGGGCGGTGAGCAGCAGCGGGTGGCCCTGGCCAGGGCCCTGGCCCCCTCACCGCGGCTGCTGATGCTGGACGAGCCGCTGGGCCAGCTCGACCGGGGGCTGCGGGAGCGGCTCGTGGTGGAACTGCGCTCCCTGTTCTCCCGCCTCGGCACCACCGTGCTCGCCGTCACCCACGACCAGGGCGAGGCCTTCGCGCTGGCCGACCGGGTCGTGGTCATGCGGGACGGGCGCATCGCGCAGGCGGGGACCCCGCTGGAGGTCTGGGAGCGGCCGGCGTCCGAGTTCGTGGCGCGCTTCCTCGGCTTCGAGAACGTGGTCCCGGCCACGGTGTGCGGGGGTGCGGCCGCGACCCCGTGGGGGAAGGTGCCGGTCCCCGCCGGGGCGCCGGAGGGCGAGCGGCGGCTGCTGATCCGCCCGGTCGGCGTACGTCTGGGGGCGGACGGCCTGAGCTGCGAGGTGGCCTCGCGCACCTTCCGGGGCACCCATGTGGCCCTGCTGCTGAGGCCCGAGGAGGGGCCGGTACTGGAGGCCGAGTGCGGCCTCGCGGGGGCTCCGGCCGTGGGTGACCGGGTCCGGGTGACCTTCGCCCCGTCCGAGGTGGTCGTCCTGCCGGGCGGACCCTGAGGACCGTGGCCCGCGGGGCCCGCCCGGCCCTCCGATCGCGCTGCGCCGTCGGCGCCCTCGGTACCGTCAGGGCCGGATGCCGTCGACGGCGATCGGCAGGTGACGGGGGCCGCGCAGCACCGCGTTCTGGCGGTACTCGGGCGGGTCGGCCAGCAGCCGGGGGTTCTCCAGCCTGCGGGCCAGCTCGCTCAGGGCCAGCTGGGCCTCCAGCCGGGCCAGCGGCGCCCCGAAGCAGCTGTGGATGCCGCTGCCCAGGCCCAGGTGCTGGATGTCCTCACGGTCCGGGTCGAACCGGTCCGGGTCCGCGAACCGCAGGGGATCCCGGTTCCCGGCGGCCAGGACCAGCCAGAGCGAGGCGCCCTTGGGGATGGACACGCCCGCCACCTCGATGTCGGCGAGGGTGGTGCGCTGCGGGACCAGCTGCACCGGGGGCTCGTAGCGCAGCAGCTCCTCCACGAGGTTGACGGACAGCTCCGGATCGGAGCGCAGCCGGTCGAGCACGTCCGGGAAGCGCAGCAGCGTGAGCATCCCGTTGGTGATCAGGTTGACCGTGGTCTCGTGCCCGGCGATCAGCAGCAGCGCCGCGGTGCTCAGCACCTCCATCGTGGTCATGGTGCCGTCCGGGCTGTTCCCGGTGGCCAGCTCGGAGAGCATGTCGCCGGTCGGGTTCTTGCGCCGCTCCTCGATCAGTCCGGACAGGTACATGCCGAGTTCCATGCGGGAGTCGTGCGTGCGCCTCTCGCGTTCCTTGGGGTCCGCGTCCGGATCCGGGTCCAGGCTCGCCGCGAGGGTGTCCGCCCAGACGTGGAAGCGCGCCTCGTCCTCGGGCGGGACGCCCAGCAGCCGGCAGATCACGGTCACCGGGAAGGGGTAGGAGAACTCCTCGACCAGGTCGATCCGTTCGGCGTTGCCGTTCTCCGCGATCTTGTCGATCAGGCCCTTGACGATGTCGTGCAGGTCGCCCCGCATGTCGTGGACGCGGTGCGGGGAGTGCGGCGGGCCGAAGGGCCGGTTGGTCATGCGGCGCAGCCGGTCGTGCTCGGGCGGGTCGAGCTTCAGGAAGGACGGCGGCAGGACCGTCTCCTCCTCCCCGCCCGGCTCGGCCAGCGGGTCGGCGGCGGTCGACGCCAGGTTCCGGGCGTCGGAGCTGATCCGCGGATCGTGCAGCAGGGCCTGGATCTCGTAGTAGGTGCTGACGACGAACGGCCCGCTGCCGTCGTGGTAGACCGGCGTCCGGCGGAGCTCCTTGTAGAGCGGGTACGGGTCGGCCCGGTTGGAGTAGTCCAGGATCTGCCGCAGGATGTCTTGAGTCATGAGGGGTCCTCGTGCTCCTCGCGCTCCTCCGGGGAGGGCGCGTCCGGGTCAGTGGTGCGCGGGGGTGAACGTCATCCGCCGGTCGGCCGGCGAATAGCCGCTGAGCGTGATGGTCGGGCCGTGCGTGGGCACCGACGGGTCGGGGAAGTCCGCGGGCATCGGCCGGTTGCCCTCGGGCCTGCGGTCCACGGTGGTGAACGGCGGCGGGAAGGGCGCGGTCTCCTCGATGAGCCGCTCGTAGAACTGCAGCCAGCGTGACTGGTCGAAGGTGACGGCGCCGATCACCCGGCCCTGGTACCCGTACACGCCCGTGAACCGGCGCTCGGCGCGCGAGCCCTGGGAGATCAGGATCTCCGTGCCCATGGAGGGCACCCCGACCGACTTGATGTTCACGCCGAACTGGGAGGACCAGAAGGCCGGCACCCACAGGTGGGGGCGGCGGTCCGCGCTCTCGCTGAGCATGTTGTGCGCCGCCGTCTCCGCCTGCGCGACGGCGTTGCCCCAGTGCTCCAGGGACAGGAACTGGTATCCGAACAGGGCGTGCGGGGAACGTGCCACGTCACCCGCCACGTAGATGTCGTCGGTGACGATGCCCCGGATGTCGAAGGCCCGGCAGCCCGCGTCGCACGCGATGCCGCGGGGGCCCGCGCCCAGCCCGGACCCGGCCAGCCACTCGGTGTTGCGCATGGCCCCGAGGGAGACGACCACCACGTCCGCCTCCAGGGTGGTGCCGTCGGACAGGTGCGCCGCGCGGACCCGCCCGGTGGCGTCGCCCTCCAGCCGCGTCACCATGATCCCGGTGCGCAGGTCCACACCGTGCTCGCGGTGCATCTCGGCCGCCACCTCGCCGATCACCCCGCCCAGGGCGCCGACCAGCGGCGCGGCGCCCCGTTCGGCGACGGTGACGGGCAGCCCGCGTTCCCGGCAGGCGGAGGCGATCTCGGAGCCGGTGAACCCGGCGCCGATCACCAGCACCCGGCGCGGTCCGGCGGCGAGTTTCTGCTCCAGGGCGGCCGCGTCGTCACGGGTGCGCAGGACGAAGACCCCGTCGAGCGCGGCCTCGTCCGCCTGGGGCCAGGGCCGGGCCCGTACGCCGGTGGCGATCAGGAGCCGGTCGTACTCCACCTCGTTCCCGTCGCCGAGGCGGACCCTGCGGGCCGCCATGTCCAGGCCGGTCGCGGGGACGCCGAGACGCCACTCGGCCCCGATGTCCCGGCGGCGGGGGAGCGCGGTGTGCTCCGGGCCGGCCCGGCCCAGCAGCACCTGCTTGGACAGCGGCGGCCGGTCGTAGGGCTCGTACGGTTCGTCGCCGATCATCGTGAGGGAGCCGGTGAAGCCCTTCTCCCGCATGGTCTCGGCGGCCCGCAGGCCCGCCAGCGAAGCGCCGACGACGACGATGCGCCCCTCGCGCTTGAGCCGCTCCAGGCTGCCGTCGGCGCTCATGACGCGCCTCCCGGTCCGTCCCCGGCATGGCCGTCCGCCAGCTCCAGCAGGATCGCCCGCACCGGGCAGGCGGCCACCGCCCGGGTGACGTTCTCGCGCAGCTCTCCGTCCGCCTGCCCGTCCACGACCGGATTCGGGTCGTAGAGCAGGGCTTCGTCACCGTGCATCGCGAAGACTTCAGGAGCGAGGAACGCGCACTGGGCGTATCCCTGGCAGCGGTTGAGGTCGACGACAAGCCTCATGAGGCATCAGCCTTTCCGTGGCCCGATCACCCCCGTCACCCCCGACCTCCAGAATGCACGTACCACCCCGGGGTCGCCTGCCGGAGGACTAGTGCCTGCTCACCCGCAGGATGTATCCGCTGACGGCCAGCGCCCAGACCGGGAAGAGCAGCTCGGACCAGGGCACGGAGGAGCCCGCCAGCAGCAGGAGCACGCCCGCCGCGAGGCCCAGCAGTACGAGCGGCCGCGGGAAGACGCCGAGCCGCCTGCCGATGGTCGAGGTCGCGAAGACGAACACGGCCGCCATCCGCATCCCGTACGTCGTCAGCACCGTGTAGGCGAAGGAGCGGCCGAAGCCGGACGACGGCGTGCTCTCCTGGAGGACGGTGCCCGCCGCGGCCGCGGCGACGAACAGGGTGGCCGCGAAGACGAAGCCGCTGCCCAGGAAGACGGTGGCGACGAACCGGTCCTCGGCGTCCCCGGTGTGGGCGCGCAGGGCTCCCATGAACCAGAGGAAGAAGATCCCCGCGAACGGGACGATCTCCAGCGCCGTGCTCACCGCCCAGCGCCGGCCGGGATCCACGGGGGCGTGGGCGGCGTCCGACGGGAGCGCGTAGCGGATCAGGACGATCGAGGCCGCCAGCAGCAGCGCGAAGAGCACCCCGGCCGCACCCGCGGCGCGCGGCGTCTCCATCCGGGCGGTGGTGGTCTCCATGCACCCAGCAAGCGGCAGCGGCCGCGGGCCCGCCACCCCGGACACCCGCGGGGGTGAACGGGGGTGGCGGGCCCGCGGCCGCTGCCGGGGCGCCCGCGCGTCAGGACACGGGCTCGGGTACGGGCTCCGGCGCCGGTTCCCCGGCCCCCTCGTGGTTGCCGTACCAGGCGACCGCCACGGCGCCCGTGACCGCCAGGACGAAGCCCAGTACGGCCAGCCATGCCAGTCCCGGCCGGGAGGCGTCGCCGAGCCAGAGCACTCCGATGGCTCCGGGGAGCACCGTCTCGCCGACGACCAGCGCCGCCGTCGCACCGTTGACGGAGCCGATCTGGAGGGCGACGGTGTGCAGGTACATGCCACCCGCGCCGGCGAGCACGATGGCGTAGAGGGCCGGGTCGGCGAGCATCGTCCCCAGGGCGAAGGGCTCGACGCCGTCCAGGATCCGCACCCCGACGCCCAGTGCGCCGAAGGCCAGCCCCGAGAGGAGGCCCGCCAGGATCGCGGCGCGGGCGCCGAGGAAGCGCACGGCCACCGTGCCGCCGACGATGATCAGCGCGGTCACCGCGAGCAGCCACCAGTGCGTGGCCATCGGGGCGTGGTGGCCGCCCTCGTGACCGGCGGCCGTGGCGAGCAGCACCAGCGCCGCGCACACCACCCCGATGGAGGTCCACTCCTTGCGGGTCAGCCGGATGCCCAGCATCTTGACGCTCAGCACGGCGGTGATGACCAGGTTCGCGCTGATGACCGTCTGGGACAGGAACAGCGGCAGCATCCGGGCGGCCAGCGCGCCCAGTCCGAACCCGACGAAGTCGAGGACCGTGCCGACGATGAACTCCCAGGTCATCGCCGCCTTGGCGGTCGAGGTGAGGTTCGGTCCGCCGTGCGCCGTCACCCCGGCGGCGGCCGGGGAGGTCCGGGCGGCCCGGCGCGAGCCCACGGCTTGCAGGACGGATCCCGTGCCGTAGCAGATGGACGCCGCGACAGCGGTCAGCAGGCCTATGAGCACAGAGGGCTCCGTTCACGTCTGGCAGGTTTTGCGGTACCTAGACCAGACGTGTGAACGGCCCCGGAAGTTGCCTGGCGAGAGGGTGAGAAGTCAGCGCATCGAGGCGAGGACGTCCGGGACCTCGTCCACGGAGTCCACCAGCGCGATCCGGGACTCCATCGCGCGGCCGCGCGCCAGAGCCCGGAGCAGCGGCCAGACCGGCAGGTGCCCGGTCCAGTGGGCGCGTCCGACCAGGATCATCGGCGCCGGAACGGACCCCGACGCGTAGTAGTTGGGCGTCGCGTTGTCGAAGACCTCCTGCACGGTGCCCGCCGCGCCGGGCAGGAACACCACGCCCGCCGTCGACCGGGCGAGCAGCCCGTCCTCGCGGGTGGCGTTCGCGAAGTACTTGGCGATGTGGCCCGCGAAGGGGTTCGGCGGCTCGTGACCGTAGAACCACGTCGGGATGCCGACGGAATCGCCGCCCTCGGGCCACCGTTCCCGTACGGCGAAGGCGGCTCGCGCCCAGTCGGAGACCGACGGGGCGAAGGAGGGCGCCTTCGCGAGCACGTCGAGCGCCTCGGTGAGGGCTCCGTCGGGGGCCGGCGCCAGGTAGGCGCCGAGGTTGGCGGCCTCCATCGCACCCGGTCCGCCGCCGGTGGCCACGGTCATGCCCGACCGGGCGAGCGCCCGGCCGAGTTCGGCGGCGCCCCGGTAGTCGCGGCCCCCGCGCTCCACGGCGTGGCCGCCCATCACGCCGACCACGCGGGCACCCGCCAGGTGCTCGTCGAGCGCGTCGGAGACGGCGTCGTCGTGGACGGAGCGGAGCATCGAGGAGAAGACGTCCCCGTCGGCCTTGGTCTCCTGGAACCAGGCGTAGGCCTGGGCGTCCGGGGTGGACCCGTAACCGTCGGCGAGGCCGGCGAAGAGCTCGTCGGCCGTGTACAGCCGCCCCCGGTACGGGTCGAAGGGAAGGTCCGGCACCGGGGGGAAGACGAGCGCGCCGTCCGCGCGGACCTTCGCCGAGGCGTCGGGCTCCATCGCGCAGCCCAGGAACACGGCGTCGGAGGTGTCGGCGGACAGCAGCGCGAACGTCCGCTCCAGCAGGTTGACCGACTGGACGCGGTAGCCGCTCAGTGAGCCCCGGGCCGCGACCCGGTCGAATTCCGCGAGCGTCTCGATCTCGATCTCTGCGTTGACCATTCGGCCCACACTAGGCGCTGGTCCGCTCAGTGGGTCAAAGCCAGCGACGTCAGCTGCGCCACACCCCAGCTGAGCGGGAGGCAGACGACGAGGAGTGCGGCGGCCCGCACGGTCACGGCCGTACGCAGCACCGTTCCCGGTGTTCCGAGGTCCAGGAGGGCCGCCCGGGCGGCGGAGCGGGAGTGGCGGGATTCGGCGGCCGATGTGAGAAGGGTCGCGCCCGCGCACAGGGCCACGAGGGCGGCGGCCGGCCCGGTCAGCGGTCCGAGCGGGGTGAGGGACCCGCCCCGGTCGCCCAGGGCCACGGAGGTGAGGGCGGCGGCGCCGACGGCGCACAGCACCCCGAGGGGCCGGCCGAGGCGGGGGGCCTCCTCCTGGAGGGCCCGCCCGGCGAGCAGCCGAAGCGCACCGGGGCGGACGGCCTGGACGAGGGTGCCGCAGGCGTAGGCCAGGCCGGGCCCGGCGAGGGCCAGCCCGACCGCGATCAGGACCCAGCCGGCCGGAACGGCCGCGCCGCGCGGGCCTGCGTAGGCCTCGACGGCGAGCCCGCTGGCGGCGAGCGCCACGCCCCAGGGCACTCCCGACTGGGGGCTGAGCCCGGCCGCCGGGGGGCGGGGGCGCAGGGCGACGACGGTGGCGGCGGAGGCCGTGAGAGGGATCAGGGACAGCAGGGTGAGGGCCCCGGCCACCGGCAGCGGCTGGTCGGCGTGGAGCAGCCCGGCCCCCGCGCCGTCGAAGGGCAGGCCCGCCAGTTCGCCCCGCAGGTGCAGGAAGACGGCCAGGGCCAGGGCGCTGCCGAGGGCGCAGGCGACGGCGGTGGAGACCGCGCCGATCAAGGTGAGCCGTACGGGTCCCAGCCCGACGGCGTCGAGGCCCTCGCGGGGCCGGGTCGCCGGGTCGGTCCTGGCCACCGCCACCGCGAACTGCACGGTGGCGGCGAGCGGCACGAGGGCCCACAACAGCCGGGGCAGCGAACCGGCGGGCCGGGCCATCGCCTCCGCGAGGACGTACAGCAGCAGGAACCCGGTACCGGCCGAGGCGGCGGCGACGAGCATCCGGCGCAGCTGGACCGCGGGGCGGGAGCCGCGGGCTAGGCGGAGAGCGAGCACGCGGCCTGGTCCTCCGTGGTCCGGGGGGAGTCGGCCGCCGTGGCGGCCCCGGCCGGGCGGCCGTCGAGCAGGTCCAGCCTGTGGTCCGCCTGGGCGGCGGTCTCCTCGTCGTGGGTGGCCAGCACCACGGTGATCCCGTGGGAGCGGGCGGCGGTGGTGAGCGTCCGCAGCAGCAGTGCGCGCTCGCCGCGGTGCAGCGGGGCGGTCGGCTCGTCGGCGAAGAGCACGGCGGGCTCCCCGACCAGGGCCCGGGCGAGGGCGACCCGCTGGCATTCGGCGCGGGTCAGGGCGCCGGGGCGCTTGCGGGCGAACCCGCCGATGTCGAGGCGGTCCAGCCAGGCGCAGGCGGCGTTCTTGGCGGCGCGGTGGGTGGCGCCGGTGAGCAACAGGGGCAGGGCCGTGTTCTCCCACACCTTGAGCTCCGGCAGCAGCTGGGGCTCGGGTCCGATCCAGGCGAACCGGTCGCGGCGCAGCCGCTCGCGGGCGACGGCGCCCAGTGTGTGGACGGGGACGCCGTCGAACCAGACCTCGCCCTGTTCGGGCACCAGTCGGCCGGTCAGGCAGTGCAGCAGCGTGGTCTTCCCGCTGCCGCGCGGGCCGGTCACGGCCAGGATCTCGCCCTGGCGCACTCCGGCGGTGACCCCGATGAGTCCGGGGGAACCGTCGTGGGAGTAGTGAAGGGCCCGTGCCCAGAGCACGTCATTGTCCGGTGGGGCATTGTCCGATGGAGCCACCATGGCGTACACCTCCGTCCGGGGGAACGAAGCGGAGCCCCTTCGGTCACTGGCGCCGCACTGAGATGTAAAGAGATGAACGTCTTGGATGGTGACAGCACACGGCCCGGACCCCCACGTTCTCACTCGAACGGAGGATCCGGGCCGTGTGATCGGGCTATCGCGACGTCCGGCCGGAGCCGTGCCGGACGGTTCGGCGCCCGGCCGGAGCCGGGGGCGCCGGGGTTACAGCTTGGTCCAGGCCTCGGTGAGCACCGAGCGCAGGATGCCTTCGATCTCATCGAAGGTGCCCTGGTCCGCGATCAGCGGCGGGGCCAGCTGGATGACCGGGTCCCCACGGTCGTCGGCGCGGCAGTACAGGCCGTTCTCGAAGAGCGCCTTGGAGAGGAAGCCGTAGAGCACGCGCTCGGTCTCCTCGTCCGTGAAGGACTCCTTGGTGACCTTGTCCTTGACGAGCTCGATGCCGTAGAAGAAGCCGTTGCCGCGGACGTCGCCGACGATCGGGAGGTCGTGCAGCTTCTTCAGGGTGTTGAAGAAGTTGCCCTCCTGGTCCAGCACGTGCTGGTTCAGGCCTTCCTTGTCGAAGATGTCGAGGTTGGCCAGGGCCACGGCGGAGGACACCGGGTGTCCGCCGAAGGTGTAGCCGTGCAGGAAGGTGTTGTCGCCCTTGTAGAAGGGCTCCGCGAGGCGGTCCGAGATGATGCAGGCGCCGATCGGGGAGTAGCCCGAGGTCATGCCCTTGGCGCAGGTGATCATGTCCGGCACGTAGTCGAACTTGTCACAGGCGAACATCGTGCCCAGACGGCCGAAGGCGCAGATCGTCTCGTCGGAGACGAGGAGCACGTCGTACTCGTCGCAGATCTCGCGGACGCGCTGGAAGTACCCGGGCGGCGGCGGGAAGCAGCCACCGGCGTTCTGCACCGGCTCCAGGAAGACGGCGGCGACGGTGTCGGCGCCCTCGAACAGGATCTCCTGCTCGATCTGGTCGGCGCACCAGCGGCCGTAGGCCTCCGGGTCGTCGCCGAAGATCGGGGCGCGGTAGATGTTGGTGTTCGGCACCTTGTGCGCGCCGGGGACCAGCGGCTCGAAGGGGGCCTTGAGGGCCGGCAGGCCGGTGATGGACAGGGCGCCCTGCGGGGTGCCGTGGTAGGCGACCGCGCGGGAGATGACCTTGTACTTGGTGTGCTTGCCCTGCAGCTTGAAGTACTGCTTGGCGAGCTTCCAGGCGGTCTCGACGGCCTCGCCGCCACCGGTGGTGAAGAAGACCTTGTTCAGGTCGCCCGGGGCGTAGTGGGCGAGGCGCTCGGCCAGCTCGACGGCCTTGGGGTGCGCGTACGACCAGATGGGGAAGAACGCGAGTTCCTGCGCCTGCTTGTAGGCGACCTCGGCCAGTTCCTTGCGGCCGTGACCGGCGTTGACCACGAACAGGCCCGCGAGGCCGTCCAGGTAGCGCTTGCCCTTGTCGTCCCAGATGTAGGTGCCCTCGCCCCGGACGATGGTGGGTACGGGGGAGTTCTCGTAGGACGACATGCGGGTGAAGTGCATCCACAAGTGGTCGTACGCGGTCTTGGAGAGGTCCTGGCTCACGGTTATCTGGTTCCCCACATGTAGGTCTGCTTCTTGAGCTTCAGGTAAACGAAGCTCTCGGTTGATCGCACGCCGGGGAGCGTGCGGATCTTCTTGTTGATCGTCTCCAGCAGGTGGTCGTCGTCCTCGCAGACGATCTCCACCATGAGGTCGAACGACCCTGCGGTCATCACGACGTACTCGCACTCGGCCATCGCGGTCAGTGCGTCGGCCACCGGGTCGAGGTCGCCCTCGACGTTGATGCCGACCATGGCCTGGCGTCGCAGACCCACGGTGAGCGGGTCGGTGACGGCGACGATCTGCATGACGCCCTGGTCCAGCAGCTTCTGTACGCGCTGACGGACGGCGGCCTCGGAGAGGCCGACGGCCTTGCCGATCGACGCGTAGGGACGGCGACCGTCTTCCTGGAGTTGCTCGATGATCGCCAGGGACACAGCATCGACCGAAGGGGACGGTTGTCTGTTCCTGGAATCTGCGCTTCGACTGACCACGACCTCACTGTGCACGAGGAGTCGTCCGTTCCGCAACCCGTAATCGATGAAATCCGTTGCGGGAGGTCTCCGATTGCACGGATTTCGTAGTTCGTGGTGTCTGGCTCTGTCGAAAGCGTCGCCCGAGGCGCTAGTCTTTGAGGGTCGTCTCAATCATTGGACATGTGATCAGGAGCGTGGCTGTAGTGACCACCGAACTGCGTCGTCTGCGCAACTACATCGGCGGGGAGTTCAAGGACGCCGCCGACGGGCGGACCACCGAGGTGGTCAACCCCGCCACCGGAGAGGTCTACGCGACCGCCCCGCTGTCCGGCCAGGCCGACGTGGACGCCGCCATGGCCGCCGCCGCGGCCGCCTTCCCGGGCTGGCGCGACACCACGCCCTCCGAGCGCCAGAAGGCCCTGCTCAAGATCGCGGACGCCTTCGAGGCGCGCGCGGACGAGCTCGTCGCCGCCGAGTCGGAGAACACCGGCAAGCCGCTGGGCCTGACGGCCAGCGAGGAGCTGCCGCCGATGGTGGACCAGATCCGCTTCTTCGCCGGTGCCGCGCGCCTGCTGGAGGGCCGTTCGGCCGGCGAGTACATGGAGGGGATGACCTCGATCATCCGCCGTGAGCCGGTCGGCGTGTGCGCCCAGGTCGCGCCGTGGAACTACCCGATGATGATGGCCGTGTGGAAGTTCGCCCCGGCGATCGCCGCGGGCAACACCGTGGTCCTGAAGCCCTCGGACACCACCCCGGCCTCCACCGTCCTGATGGCGGAGATCATCGACTCCGTCCTGCCCAAGGGCGTCTTCAACGTCGTCTGCGGCGACCGCGAGACCGGCAAGGCCATGGTCGAGCACTCCACCCCGGCGATGGCCTCCATCACCGGTTCCGTGCGCGCGGGCATGCAGGTGGCCGAGAGCGCCTCCAAGGACGTCAAGCGCGTCCACCTGGAGCTCGGCGGCAAGGCCCCGGTCGTGGTCTTCGAGGACGCGGACCTGGCCAAGGCCGTCGAGGACATCGCCGTCGCCGGCTACTTCAACGCCGGTCAGGACTGCACCGCCGCCACCCGCGTGCTCGTCCACGAGTCGATCCACGACGAGTTCGTGGCCGCGCTCGCCAAGGCCGCCGCGGAGACCAAGACCGGACAGCCGGACGACGAGGACGTGCTGTACGGCCCGCTGAACAACCCCAACCAGCTCCAGCAGGTCGCGGGCTTCATCGAGCGCCTCCCCGCCCACGCCAAGGTCGAGGCGGGCGGCCACCGGGTCGGCGACAAGGGCTTCTTCTACGCCCCGACCGTCGTCTCGGGCCTCAAGCAGGACGACGAGATCATCCAGAACGAGGTCTTCGGGCCCGTCATCACCGTCCAGTCCTTCACGGACGAGTCCCAGGCCCTGGAGTACGCGAACGGAGTCGAGTTCGCCCTCGCCTCCTCCGTGTGGACCAAGGACCACGGCCGTGCGATGCGCATGTCCAAGAACCTCGACTTCGGCTGCGTGTGGATCAACACCCACATCCCGCTCGTCGCCGAGATGCCCCACGGCGGCTTCAAGAAGTCCGGCTACGGCAAGGACCTCTCCGCCTACGGCTTCGAGGACTACACCCGCATCAAGCACGTGATGACCTCGCTCAACGGCTGATCCGCCGAGACCGTCGCGGTGACGGCCGCGCACTGATCACCGCAGGCCGCTGAAGGGGCGGGCAGTAGACACCTTGTCTATTGCCCGCCCCTTCGCGTTCGCCGAGGCTGGGCCCATGCCTGAACTCGCCTTCTCCCGCCGCGCGGCGCTGCGCGGCCTCGGTGCCGCGGGCCTGCTGGCCGCCCTCACCGGCTGTGGTGTGCCCGCCGCCTACGTCCCCGAGGACCAGCGGCAGGGCCAGGACCTGTCGGACCGGGACCAGAGCGTCGCCTTCTCCAACTGGCCGCTCTACATCGACACCGACGAACAGGACGAGGAGAGCCGCCCGACGCTGGAGGCCTTCACGAAGAAGACCGGCATCGAGGTCCGGTACACCGAGGAGATCAACGACAACGACGAGTTCTTCGGCAAGGTCAGCCCGGCCCTGATGAACCGCCAGTCGACCGGTCACGATCTCGTGGTCGTCAGCGACTGGATGGCCGCCCGCTTCGTCCACCTGGGCTGGGCCCAGAAGATGGACCGCTCCGCCCAGGGCAACGTGGCCAGGTACCTCGACCCCCAACTGCGTTCCCCCGCCTTCGACGAGGGCCGGCTGCACACCGTCCCCTGGCAGTCGGGGATCACCGGAATCGCCTACAACCGCAAGGCCCTGGGCCGGGAGATCAAGTCCGTCAGGGACCTCTGGCAGCCGGACCTGGCCGGCAAGGTGACGCTGTTCTCCGGTCTCGACGAGTCCTTCGCCCTGCTCATGCAGGGCAACGGCGCCGATGTCACCCGGTGGACCGAAACCGACTTCCACCGGATGTGCGACCAGGTCGAGAGCATGGTGAAGAAGAGGCACATCCGCCGCTTCACCGGCAACGACTACACCTCCGACCTCAGCAAGGGGGACGTCCTGGCCTGCCAGGCCTACTCCGGCGACGTCATCCAGCTCCAGGCAGACAACCCCGACATCGAGTTCGTGGTCCCCGAGGAGGGTGCCGAGCTCTGGGCGGAGAGCCTGCTCGTCCCCAACCTCGCCCGCCACAAGACCAACGCCGAGGCCCTCGTCGACTACTACTACGACCCCGCGGTGGCCGCGGAACTCGCGGCCGCGGTCAACTACGTCTGCCCGGTGCCCGCCGCCCGCGAGGTGCTGGCCGCCTCCCCGGACAAGGAGACCGCCAAGCTCGCCGAGAACCCGCTGATCTTCCCCGACGAAGGGATGCGCAAGCGCCTCGTCGTCGCCCGGGACATCTCCTCGGCCGAACGCTCCTCCTTCGCCAAGCGCTGGAACTCCATCGTCGGACTCTGACCGGGCCCGCCACGCCCCTACCCGGCGAAGGCCGCACCCACGATGCCCATGGCCACCTTGTTCATTTCCCGGCCCTTGGCATCGGTGGAGTTCACCGAGTACACGAGGGTGCGGGAGAGGTCACGGCTGCCGCCGATCACGGTGTTGTAGCCGAAGCGGCCCCCGGTCTTGCCGTAGACCACGGCGCCGCCCGGCAGCTTGAACTCCTTCAGGCCGGCCGTCTGCACCGCGTGCCCGCCGGTCTCTGCGTCCTGTACGTCGGGGACGGTGAACATCTCCTCCAGCTGGGGCCGCGGGACCACCTTGCCGCCGAACAGCGCCACCGTGAAGCGTTCCAGGTCCGCCGTGGTCGATATGAGGTCCCCGGCCGCCCAGTTGGAGGAGGAGTTCCACTCCGTCACGTCCACCAGGGAGCTGCCCCCGCCCGGCCGCGGCACCGCCTGGTAGCCGTGGTTGTGGGGGCCCGGTATCCGGGTCTGGGTGCGGGCCGGGAACGAGGTGTCACGCAGCCCCAGCGGCCTGAGTATCCGCTGGGACACCGCCTTCTCGTACGTCGTCCCCGTCACCTTCTCGATCAGCACGCCGAGCACCGTGTAGTGGATGTTGCTGTAGTGCTGCTTCTCGCCCGGCCGGGACTCGGGGCCCTTGGCCACCGCGTTGGCGATCAGTGCCCGCGGGTCCACCACGTCGAAGCGGTGGGCGTACTCGTCCGCGAAGTCGTCCCCCGGACCGTCCGCCGACCTCAGCCCGCTCGTGTAGTTCAGCAACTGGCGTACGGAGACGGGCTCGAAACCGCCGGGCCCGCCGGGCAGCAGCCCCGGCAGGTACTCCTGCACCGGCCGGTCCAGATCCAGCCTGTGCTCGGCGGCCAGCTGCAGCACCACGGCCGCGGTGAAGACCTTCGTCACCGAACCCGCCCGGAACCGGGCGTCCTCGATCGCCCCACGCCCGCTGCGGACGTCCGCGACCCCGGATTCGCCCTTCCAGGAACCGCTCGTACCGCCCACCCGCACCAGCGCGGCCGTCGCCTCCGGGTGGTCGGCGCCCAGACCCGCGATGGCCCGCTCCAGCGCCGCCGCGTCGGGCGGGGTCGAGAACAGGGGCGCGTCCACCCCGGCCGCCCGGACCGAGCCCGCCGAGGCCGCTGCGGACGCAGCCGGCGCCGGCGCCCGGGCGGCGTCGGCCGCGTGCGCGGCGACCGCCGGGCCGGACGCGATGCCCAGTACCAAAGTGGCCGCGATCAGCGTGCGCGTACGTGCCTTCATGATGTGATCCCCCTGTGTGCGATCCGCGGGACCGACTGCCCCGACGTCCCCAATGGTGCTGCTCACAGGGGCGGTTGCGGATCACCGACGAGAGGGGTCTTCCGCGGTACGACAACTCACCGGCGCGGGGGAGCCGACACGCCGTCCCTCACTCTCCAGAGGGAGAACCGGCCGCGATCAGACCCGTCTCGTACGCGCAGATCACCGCCTGGATCCGGTCCCGCAGACCCAACTTCCCCAGCAGGTTGCCCACGTGCGACTTCACCGTGTGCTCGCTCACCGTCAGCGCCGCCGCGATCTCCGCGTTCGACAGCCCCCGCCCCAGGTGCAGCAGCGTCTCCCGCTCCCGGGCCGTCAGCACCTCCAGCCGGTCCTCCGACAGGGCCCGCGCACCCGCCGGCCGGGCCGTCACCGCCGTGTACTCCTCGATCAGCCGCCGCGCCACCGAGGGCGCCAGCAGGGACTCGCCCGCCGCCACCACCCGTACCGCGTGCACCAGATCGTCCCGCCGCACGTCCTTCAGCAGGAATCCGCTCGCCCCCGCGTGCAGCGCCTCGTACACGTACTCGTCCGAGTCGAAGGTGGTCAGCATCACCGACCGGCAGTTGCCGCCCGCCGAGATCCTCCGGCAGGCCTCGATCCCGTCCAGCACCGGCATCCGGATGTCCAGCAGCACGACATCCGGCGCGAGCCGGGCGACCGCCTCCACCGCCGCCGCGCCGTCCCCCGCCTCCGCCACGACCTCGATGTCCTCCTGGACGTCCAGGATCATCGCGAAACCGCTGCGCACCAGCTCCTGGTCGTCGGCCACCACCACACGGATCGTCATTTCCCCACCTCCAGCGGCGAGGTTACAAGGACCACCCGCACCGAGAACCCCCCGTCGGGCCCCGGGCCGCACCGGGCCGTTCCGCCGTGCGCCGCCGCCCGCTCCCGGATCCCGATCAGCCCGTGCCCGCCGTTCGAGGAGCCCTCCGGGGAGCCGTTCGCGAAACCGCCCGCCGCGCCGTCGCGCGTACCGTCGCGCGTACCGCGGGGCGCGCCGTCCGGTCCGCGGCCGTCGTCGGTGACCGTCACCGTCAGGTCCCCCACCCCGTACTCCAGGCGTACGTCCACCGTCGAGGCCCCGGCGTGCTTGACCACATTGGTCAGCGCCTCCTGCACCACCCGGTGCACCGTCGCCTCCAGCG
Source organism: Streptomyces sp. AB3(2024) (assembly GCF_041862025.1). Classification (NCBI taxonomy): domain Bacteria; kingdom Bacillati; phylum Actinomycetota; class Actinomycetes; order Kitasatosporales; family Streptomycetaceae; genus Streptomyces; species Streptomyces sp. AB3(2024). The sequence goes on along the minus strand of NZ_JBGWAB010000006.1, from coordinate 75,364 downwards.
CGGCCGGCAGCCCGCGCACCTCGCCCGTCCGCTCGTAGGAGACCTTCGGCCCGCTCGCGCGGACCCGGTCCAGCAGCGCCGGCAGCCCCGCGATCCCGGGCTGCGGCGCACGCGGAGCCGCCTCGTCCGTCCGCAGGACCCCCAGCATCGTCCGCAGCTGCGCCATCGCGTCCCGCCCCGTCTCGGCGATCGCCTCGAAGGCCGCCTCGGCCCGTTCCGGGGCCCGGCGCACCGCCACCGGACCCGCCTCCGCCTGCACGATCATGATGCTGACCGCGTGCGAGAGGACGTCGTGCATCTCCCGCGCGATACGGGCCCGTTCGCGCGCCGCGGCCTGCTCCGCCTCGATCCTGTTCGCCCGCTCCAGCTGCTCCGCCCGCTCCAGGGCCGCCTCGGTGTACGCCTGCCGGGTGGCCTGCAGCCGCCCCAGCGCGAACGCCGCCCCGAACACGAACAGCGCGAACAACAGCTCCCGCGCCGTCTGCGTGTTGAGCGCGACCGAACCGAAGATCATCACCGTCACGACCGCGCCCATGACCAGCCGCACCCGCTCCGGGCAGTGCAGCGCGATCGTGTAGAGGGCGATCAGCCCGGCGTACGGCAGCGGCTGACCGGGCCCGTCCAGCGCCAGCCGGTACACCGTCCCCGCCGCGACCACCCCGAACAGCGCCGGCACCGGGGCCCGGCGCCGCCACACCAGCGGCAGGTTGCCGAGCGTGGTCAGCAGGTACGCCGCCCAGGTCGCGGGCGACTCCCGGGGGTCGCGGGGCACCACGAACGGAATGGTCGTGGCCACCTGCACCAGCAGCGTCAGCCCCAGGTCCCGCCGGCGCGGGTCCGCCGTCCGGATCCGCTCCCCCCAGGCCCGTATCACCGGCCGGACCCGTCCCGGACCGCGGTCAGCGCGTCCACCCTGTTCGTGGTGATGGAGTCCACGCCCGCCGCGGCCAGGGCGCGCATCGACCGCTTGGTGTCCGCCGTCCAGGCCGACACCAGCAGCCCGTCCCGGTGCAGGGCGTCCGTGAGCTCCCGGTCGACCAGCCCGAAGCGGTAGTTGAGCCAGCGCGGGGCGACCGCGTCGATCAGCACCCGGCGCGGCGGCGAGAGGGTGGTCCAGGTCAGGGCGATCTCCGCGCCCGGGTCGGCGGCGCGGACCGCGAGCATGGTGTCCGGCCCGGCGCAGTAGTACGTGCGCTCGCGCGCCCCGCACTCGCGCACCAGGCCCACGACGGTCCGCACGGTCTCGGCCGTGGCGCCCGGCAGGTCCAGCATCAGCCGGCCGGCCCCGGCGGCCGTCAGGGCCTCGCGCAGGGTGGGGATCCCGCCCAGCGCGAGCTCCTTCAGCTGTGCGGCGGTGACCTCGTCCAGCCGCAGGTCGTGGCCCCACAGCCGCTGGAGGGTCTCGTCGTGGAGCAGGACCGGCACGCCGTCGCGGGTCAGCCGTACGTCGACCTCCACCGCGTCCGCCCCGCGCGCGAAGGCGGAGCGGACGGAGGCGAGGGTGTTCTCGCGGACTCGGTAGGGATCGCCGCGGTGACCGACGGCAGTCAGGGTGTTCATGCCCCCATTCTCAGGGGACGCCGGGTCCGACGGGACGTCAGCGGGCGAGCCAGTCCGCGGTGTACGCGTCGATCTCCGCGCTGAGCTTCTCCTTGCCGGCCGGGTCCAGGAAGGAGGCCTCGACGGCGTTCTTCGCGAGCTGCGCCAGTCCGCGCTCGTCGAGGCCGAGGAGGCGGGCGGCGACCGCGTACTCGTTGTTGAGGTCGGTGCCGAACATCGGCGGGTCGTCGCTGTTGATGGTGACGAGCACGCCCGCGGCGACCATCTCCTTGACCGGGTGCTCGTCGAGGTCCGCGACGGCGCGCGTGGCGATGTTGGAGGTCGGGCAGACCTCCAGCGCGATGCGGTGCTCGGCCAGGTACGCCAGCAGCTCCGGGTCCTTGGCGGCGCTCGTGCCGTGGCCGATGCGCTCGGCGCCCAGCTCGCGGACGGCGTCCCAGACCGTCTCCGGTCCGGTGGTCTCGCCGGCGTGCGGCACGCTGCGCAGGCCGGCGGCACGGGCACGGTCGAAGTACGGCTTGAACTGCGGGCGCGGCACGCCGATCTCGGGGCCGCCCAGGCCGAAGGAGACCAGACCCTCGGGGCGCAGGTCGACGGCGAGGCGGACGGTCTCCTCGGCGGCTTCCATGCCGGCCTCGCCGGGGATGTCGAAGCACCAGCGCAGGATGACGCCCAGTTCGGTCTCGGCCGCCTTGCGGGCGTCCTCGATGGCCTCCATGAAGGCGTGCTCGTCGATGCCGCGGCGCGTCGAGGAGTAGGGGGTGATGGTGAGTTCGGCGTAGCGGATGTTCTGCCGGGCCATGTCGCGGGCGACCTCGAAGGTCAGCGTGCGCACGTCGTCGGGGGTGCGGACCAGGTCGACGACCGAGAGGTAGACCTCGATGAAGTGGGCGAAGTCCGTGAAGGTGAAGTAGTCGGCGAGGGCCTCGGGGTCGGTGGGGACCTTCGAGTCGGGGTGCCGGGAGGCGAGTTCGGCCACGATGCGCGGCGACGCCGAACCGACGTGGTGGACGTGGAGTTCGGCCTTGGGCAGCCCCGCGATGAAGGGGTGCAGGTCGGGCATGGGGTGCCTCCGGGAGGACTCTGGTGCGGGCGGGTCGGTTTCATCGTAGGCAGCCCCGGGCCGTGTCGGTGGCAGCGCTTAGCATGGCCGTACGAGAGGGGGGCGCCGTATGACCGACCAGAGCCCTGAGCCGAGGGACCCGTGGGCCCCGCCCGAGAGGTCCGCGGGGGAGCCGGGCAAGCGGGCCGGGGCCGCGCCGGTGACGCCCTCCGTACCTCCGGTGCACCCGGTGCCCGCCGCCCCGGCCGCACCGGCCGCCGTTCCACCGGTCCACGAGCAGGACCCGTCCGTACGGCCTCCGGGGGTCCAGGGCACGCCGACCCCGGCCGCGGCCCCGCCGTACGCGCCGCCCCCGATACCCGGGCCGGCACCCGTGCCCCCGGCCACGGCCGCGTACGGGTACCCGGCCCAGCCGGACCCGGCGGTCTACGCGTACCCCGGCCCGCCGCCGGCCCCCGTCGGGCAGGGCTACCCGGGCTACCCGGGTTACGCCGGCTACCCCGGTTATGCCGGGTACCCGCCCTACGCCCGGCCCGTCTCCAACGGCTTCGGCGTCGCTGCCCTGGTGCTCGGCATCCTCTCGGTGGTCGGCTGCGTGACCATGGTCGGGTCGATCGCCCTCGGCATCGCGGCCGTCGTCTTCGGTGCGCTGGGCCGGGGCAAGGCGAGCCGCGGCGAATCCACCAACGGCGGAATGGCCCTGGCGGGGATCATCCTCGGCGGGGTCGGCATCGTGCTGGGCATCGCCATGACCCTGCTGGTCGTCCTGGGCCCCACCCTGGAGGAATCCGGCGGCGGCAAGGACGGCCCCTCGGTCTCCCGGACCGACGACCAGCCCCGCGCACGCGTCTGACGCCCCCGCCCGCCCGCACCCCGCACCGCGCCGCGGCCTCACCCGCGCCCGTGACGCCCGGCGCGGGTGAGGCGGCGGGGGTCAGGGAGCGGCGGCGGACAGGAGGGTGGGGACCATGTAGGGGCCGTCCGCGCCGGTCCGGGGGAGGGGGACCCAGGTCAGGCCCACCATCCGTGGGCAGTCGCACTCCAGCGCCGCGTCCACCCCCAGCACCGGCTCCCCGGCCGCCACCTCCACCCGGAAACAGGTGGTCCAGCCGGAGGGGTACGGGGCCTCGTACGCGTGGCGCACCGACAGGGCCCGCAGCCCCGTCTCCTCGGCGACCTCGCGCCGCACGGCCGCCTCCAGGTCCTCCCCGGGTTCCACCCCGCCGCCCGGCAGGGTCCAGTACTCCGCCCCGTCGTGCCGGCCGGACGGCCCCCGTCCCCGCTCGCGCACCATCAGCACGCTGCCGCCCCGCACGATGACGGCCGCCACCCGGCGCCGCTCCGCCGGATCCGTATTCACTCCGCGTTCCCCTCCCGCAGCCGCTCCCGCGCCTCCATCAGCGCGAAGCCCAGCAGGTTCAGCCCCCGCCAGCGCGCCGGGTCCAGGGCGCGCTCGTCGTCGGCGGCCAGTCCGATGCCCCAGATCCGGTCCACCGGGCTCGCCTCCACCAGCACCCTCTTCCCCGTACCGAGCAGGTACGCCCGCAGTGCCGGATCGGAGCCGAACTTGTGCACGCTGCCCTCCACGACCAGCGCGAACCGTTCCCGCTGCCACACGGTCTCGTCGAAGCGGCGCACCAGCCGTCCGGCCTTCTTCGCCGCCGCCGGACTCCTGGCCTCCAGCGCCGCCCGCTCCGCCTCCGCGTCCCCGAACAACCGCGCCTTGCCGGCCATCATCCAGTGCTCGGCCGTGGCGTACCGGACATCACCCACAGTGAAAGCGGACGGCCACCACTGGCTCAGACAGCTCGGGCCGAGCCGTCCGTCGGCCTGCGGCCGGTGCCCCCAGAAGGGCAGGTACTTCAGCCGTTCACCACGGTTGACCTGCCCGATCAACTTGTCGGTCATCTCCATGCACGCGAGTCTTGCAGTCACCACTGACACTTCGTACGGGATTTCGGGCGCGCCTCGACACATGGTCGACCGATTCCGTCGCGTAATCAAAAGGCAACAACGGAATCACTTGGCGGAGGGGAACGCCTCTGCCAGGATCGGCACTCAATTCGAGCTGTAGCTACGGAGAGCGTGAGAGCGTGATGGGTAACCGCTTCCAGGTTAAGGACCGCTTCGCAGACGGCGCGCAGTACATCGACGGCCGGCTCCGCTCCGGTACGTCGGGTCGCTCGCACACGGTGGTCGATCCCGCGACCGGCCAGGAGGTGCTCACCTACGAACTGGCGGGCACGGCGGACGTGGACGAGGCCGTCGCCGCCGCCAAGCGGGCCTTCCCCGCCTGGTCGGCCGCGACCCCCGGGGAGCGTTCGGACGCGCTGCACCGGCTGGCCGGCGTGCTGGCCGAGCAGGCGGAGGACTTCGCGTACGCCGAGTCCCTGCAGTGCGGCAAGCCGGTCAAGCTGTCCACGGAGTTCGACGTACCGGGGACCATCGACAACACCGCCTTCTTCGCGGGCGCGGCCCGTCACCTCCAGGGCCAGGCGGCCGGCGAGTACTCCGGGGACCACACCTCCTACGTACGGCGCGAGGCCATCGGGGTCGTCGGCTCCATCGCACCCTGGAACTATCCGCTCCAGATGGCCGCCTGGAAGATCCTCCCGGCCATCGCCGCGGGCAACACCATCGTCCTCAAGCCCGCGGAGCTCACCCCCCTGACCTCCCTGATGTTCGCCCAGGCGGCCAAGGAGGCGGGCATCCCCGACGGCGTGGTCAACATCGTCACGGGCGCCGGGCGGGACGCGGGCGAGCACCTGGTCGGCCACCCCGACGTGGTCATGACCTCCTTCACCGGCTCCACCGCCGTCGGCAAGCGGGTGGCCGAGATCGCCACCGCCACCGTCAAGCGGCTCCACCTGGAGCTCGGCGGCAAGGCCCCCTTCCTCGTCTTCGACGACGCCGACCTGGAGGCCGCCGCCCACGGAGCCGTCGCCGCCTCGCTCATCAACACCGGCCAGGACTGCACCGCGGCCACCCGCGCCTACGTCCAGCGCCCCCTGCACGAGGCGTTCGTCGCCCGGGTCGCCGAGCTGATGGAGACCGTCCGGCTCGGCGACCCCTTCGCGCCCACCACCGATCTCGGCCCGCTGGTCTCGCACGCCCAGCGCGACCGGGTCGCCGCCTTCGTCGAGCGCGCCCGCGCGTACGCCACGGTCGTCACCGGCGGCGAGGCCCCGGGCGGCGAGCTGGAGGGGGGCGCCTACTACCGGCCGACCCTGATCTCCGGCGCCGCGCAGGACAGCGAGGTCGTCCAGTCCGAGATCTTCGGCCCGGTCCTGGTCGTCCTGCCCTTCGACACCGACGACGAGGGCCTCGCGCTGGCCAACGACACCCCGTACGGGCTCGCCGCCTCCGCCTGGAGCCGGGACCTCTACCGGGCGAACCGCGCCACCCGCGAGCTCAAGGCCGGCTGCGTGTGGGTCAACGACCACATCCCGATCATCAGCGAGATGCCCCACGGCGGCTACAAGGCCAGCGGCTTCGGAAAGGACATGTCCACCTACTCCTTCGAGGAGTACACGCAGGTCAAGCACGTGATGTACGACAACACCGCGGTGGCGGCCAAGGACTGGCACCGCACCATCTTCGGGGACCGATAACAGCCACCGCCCGACCAGCGGCACACCTCCCGAAAGGCCACAGCCAATGGAGCAGCTCGACCCCGACCGCCTCTCCGCGGTGCAGCTCGCCGCGATGCGGCGCAGTCTCACCAGCGGGCGCGGCGCCCTCACCCGCCGCTCGCTGCTGCGCGCGTCCGGCATCGGGGCGCTCACCCTCGGCGGCCTCTCCGCCCTGACCTCCTGCGGCATCCCGCCCGCCCGGCGCGAGAGCGGCGCGGCGGCCGCCTCCGCCGACCACTCGGACCAGGAGAAGGAGCTCAACTTCTCCAACTGGACCGAGTACATGGACACCAGCGAGGACGAGAAGTCCCGTCCCACGCTGGAGGAGTTCGGCAAGCGCACCGGCATCGAGGTCAAGTACAGCGAGGACATCAACGACAACGTCGAGTTCTTCGGCAAGATCCGTCCGCAGCTGGCCGCCGGCCAGGACACCGGGCGCGACCTGATCGTCGTCACCGACTGGCTCGCCGCCCGGATCATCCGCCTCGGCTGGGCGCAGAAGCTGGACCCCTCCCGCCTTCCGCACGCCTACGCCAACCTCTCCCCGCAGTTCCGCAGCCCCGACTGGGACCCGGGCCGCTCCTACAGCTATCCCTGGACCGGCATCTCGACCGTCATCGCCTACAACTCCAAGGCCACGGAAGGCAGGAAGGTCGACTCCGTCACCCAGCTGCTCGACGACCCCTCCCTCAAGGGCCGCGTCGGCTTCCTCACCGAGATGCGCGACAGCGTCGGCATGACCCTGCTCGACCAGGGCAAGGACCCGGCGAACTTCACCACCGCGGACTTCGACGGCGCCATCGGCCGCCTCCAGAAGGGCGTGGACACCAAGCAGATACGCCGCTTCACCGGCAACGACTACACCGCCGACCTCGACAAGGGGGACCTCGCGGCCTGCCTGGCCTGGGCGGGCGATGTGATCCAGCTCCAGGCCGGCAACCCCGACATCAAGTACGCGGTCCCGGCGGCCGGGTACATCACCTCCAGCGACAACCTGCTGGTCCCGGCCCAGGCCCGGCACAAGGCCAACGCCGAGAGGCTCATCGACTACTACTACGAGCTCCCGGTGGCCGCCCGGCTTGCCGCGTTCATCAGCTACGTCTGCCCCGTCGACGGCGTCAAGGACGAGCTCGCCAAGATCGACCCCGCGCTCGCGGAGAACACGCTGATCGTCCCGGACAAGGCGATGACCGCCAAGTCCCACGCCTTCCGCTCCCTCAGCAGCGAGGAAGAGACGGCGTACGAGGAGAAGTTCACCAAGCTCATCGGAGCCTGACCCACCGCTCCGCCCCCGCCAGACCCCTCCACCCCCGCGCTCCCGCACCCTTCCGACGACACCACCACCGAAGGCCGCGACCCATGACTGACAAGACCGCGAGCGGCGACGTCCGCCTCGCCGGGATCAGCAAGCACTACGGATCGTTCACCGCCGTGCACCCGCTGGACCTCACCATCCCCCAGGGCTCCTTCTTCGCCCTCCTCGGCGCCTCGGGCTGCGGGAAGACCACCACCCTGCGCATGATCGCCGGCCTGGAGGAGCCCTCCACCGGCACGGTCAGCCTCGGCGACCGCGAGGTCACCCACCTGCCGCCGTACAAGCGCCCGGTCAACACCGTCTTCCAGAGCTACGCGCTGTTCCCGCACCTGAGCATCTACGAGAACATCGCGTTCGGGCTGCGCCGCCGCGGCATCAAGTCCGTCAAGAAGCAGGTCGACGAGATGCTGGAGCTGGTGCAGCTCGGCCAGTTCGCCCAGCGCAAGCCCCACCAGCTCTCCGGTGGCCAGCAGCAGCGCGTCGCCGTCGCCCGCGCCCTGATCAACCACCCCCAGGTGCTCCTCCTCGACGAGCCGCTGGGCGCCCTCGACCTCAAGCTGCGCCGCCAGATGCAGCTGGAGCTCAAGCGGATCCAGACCGAGGTCGGCATCACCTTCGTGCACGTCACGCACGACCAGGAGGAGGCCATGACGATGGCCGACACGGTCGCGGTGATGAACGGCGGCCGGGTCGAGCAGCTGGGCGCCCCCGCCGAGCTGTACGAGAACCCGCGGACCACCTTCGTCGCGAACTTCCTCGGCACCTCCAACCTGATCCAGGCCTCGGTCGAGTCCGCGGGCACCGACGTCGTCGTCTCGGCCTCCGGCACCACGCTGCGCCTGCCCGGGCAGCGATGTTCGACCACGCCCCGCGCGGGCGGAAAGCTGCTGGTCGGAGTGCGCCCCGAGAAGATCTCCCTGGTCCACGCGGACGAGGAGCACACCGTCGCGGCCGGCCGGAACAAGATCACGGGCCGGATCGCCGACTCCTCCTTCATCGGCGTCTCCACCCAGTACGTCATAGACAGCCAGGTCTGCCCGGAGCTGGAGGTGTACGCGCAGAACATCGAGCGCGACGCCCGCCTCGTCCCCGGCGCCGAGGTCATACTCCACTGGAACCCGGAGCACACCTTCGGCCTGGACGCCGCCATGGACATCGACGCCGGCGTCGAGACCGTCGAGGAGAGCGCGTGACCGCCGTCTCCGCGCCGCCCCGGGAGGCCGCCCCGGCCGAACCCCCGGTGCACAGGGCGTCCCTGCGCAAGCGCCTGATCCCGTACTGGCTGCTGCTCCCCGGCATCCTGTGGCTGCTCGTGTTCTTCGTGCTGCCGATGATCTACCAGGCCTCCACCTCGGTGCAGACCGGTTCGCTCGAAGAGGGCTTCAAGGTCACCTGGCACTTCCAGACCTACTGGGAGGCCTTCGGCGACTACTACCCGCAGTTCCTGAGGTCCCTGCTCTACGCGGGCACCGCGACCGCGCTGTGCCTGCTGCTCGGGTACCCGCTGGCCTATCTGATCGCCTTCAAGGCCGGCCGCTGGCGCAACCTCCTGCTGGTGCTGGTCATCGCCCCGTTCTTCACCAGCTTCCTGATCCGCACCCTGGCCTGGAAGACGATCCTCGCCGACGGCGGTCCGGTGGTCGGCGCCCTCAACGCCGTCGGCTTCCTCGACGTCACCAGCTGGCTCGGCATGACGGAGGGGGACCGGGTACTGGCCACGCCGCTCGCGGTGGTCTGCGGTCTGACGTACAACTTCCTCCCCTTCATGATCCTGCCCCTCTACACCTCGCTGGAGCGCATCGACACCCGCCTCCACGAGGCGGCCGGGGACCTGTACGCCCGGCCCTCCACGGTGTTCCGCAAGGTGACCTTCCCGCTCTCGATGCCGGGCGTGGTCTCCGGGACCCTGCTCACCTTCATCCCGGCGAGCGGCGACTACGTCAACGCCGAACTGCTCGGCTCGACGGACACCCGGATGATCGGCAGCGTCATCCAGTCGCAGTACCTGCGCATCCTCGACTACCCGACGGCGGCCGCGCTGTCCTTCATCCTCATGGCCATCGTGCTGATCATGGTGTCCATCTACATCCGCCGTGCGGGGACGGAGGACCTGGTCTGATGAACAAGCCCCTTGGCTGGCTCCGCCGCAACTTCGTGGTCATCGCGGGACTCGGCACGCTCGCGTACCTGATCCTGCCCAACGTCGTCGTGACGGTCTTCTCCTTCAACAACCCCGCCGGGCGCTTCAACTACGCCTGGCAGGAGTTCTCGCTCGACGCCTGGAAGGACCCCTGCGGGGTCGCCGACCTGTGCGGCTCCCTCTCGCTCTCCCTCCAGATCGCCTTCTGGGCCACCATCGGCGCGACCGTGCTCGGCACCGCGATAGCCTTCGCGCTCGTGCGCTACCGGTTCCGGGCGCGCGGCGCGGTCAACTCGCTGATCTTCCTGCCGATGGCCATGCCCGAGATCGTGATGGCGGCGTCCCTGCTCGCCCTCTTCCTCAACATGGGCATCCAGCTGGGCTTCTGGACCATCCTGATCGCCCACGTGATGTTCTGCCTCAGCTTCGTCGTCGCCGCCGTCAAGGCGCGCGTCCTGTCGATGGACCCCAGGCTGGAGGAGGCCGCGCGCGACCTCTACGCCGGACCGGTGCAGACGTTCCTGCGGGTGACCCTGCCGATCGCCGCCCCCGGCATCGCGGCGGGTGCGCTGCTGTCCTTCGCGCTCTCGTTCGACGACTTCATCATCACCAACTTCAACTCGGGCAACACCGTCACCTTCCCCATGTTCGTGTGGGGATCGGCCCAGCGCGGTACGCCCGTCCAGATCAACGTCATCGGTACGGCGATGTTCGTCATCGCGGTCCTGGTGGTGCTGGCCGGCCAGTGGGTCGGCAACCGCCGCAAGAAGGCACAGCCGAAGTAATCAGTTCAGTTCCGTAGGGAGTTGGAAGCCATGGCCCCAGTCGCCATGCGTAGTGTTGCGAAATCCCTTTCCGAAGCGAAGCCGGTCGCGTACTGGCTGGACGACCCCGGCAAGCCCGCCGCGCAGCCGGCGCTCACCTCCGACGAGCGCTGCGACCTGCTCGTCGTGGGCGGAGGCTACAGCGGGCTGTGGACCGCTCTGATCGCCAAGGAGCGCGACCCCGGCCGGGACGTGGTCCTGATCGAGAGCAAGGAGGCGGGCTGGGCCGCCTCCGGCCGCAACGGCGGCTTCTGCGCGGCCTCCCTCACCCACGGGCTCGCCAACGGCATGGCCCGCTGGCCCGGCGAACTCGCCAAGCTGGAGGAGATGGGCGCCCGCAACCTCGACGAGATCGAGGCGGCGGTCGCCCGCTACGGCATCGACTGCGACTTCGAGCGCACCGGTGAGATCGACGTGGCCACCGAGCCCCACCAGGTCGAGGAACTGCGCGAACTCCACGAGGAGGCGCTCAAGCTCGGCCTCGCGGACGGCTCCGAATGGCTGGACCGGGAGGCGCTGCGCGCCGAGGTCGACTCCCCGACCTTCCTCGCGGGCCTGTGGGACCGCGAGGGCGTCGCGATGCTCAACCCGGCGAAGCTCGCCTGGGGCCTCAAGCGGGCCTGCCTGGAGCTGGGTGTGCGGATCTACGAGAACACGCGCGGCCTGAAGATGTCCTCCGTCGGCGCCGGGATGGCCGTCACCACCCCGTACGGCACGATCCTCGCCCGCCGGGTCGCGCTGGGCACCAACATCTTCCCGTCGCTGGTCAAGCGGATCCGTCCCTTCACGGTCCCGGTGTACGACTACGCGCTGATGACGGAGCCGCTGAGCGAGGAGCAGCTGGCCTCCATCGGCTGGAAGCGGCGCCAGGGCCTGGGCGACAGCGCCAACCAGTTCCACTACTTCCGGATCACCAAGGACCACCGGATCCTCTGGGGCGGCTACGACGCCATCTACCCGTACCGGGGGAAGCTCGACTCCGAGTACGACCACCGGCCCGAGACCTACCTCAAGCTCGCGGAGCACTTCTTCACCGCGTTCCCGCAGCTGGAGGGTCTGAAGTTCAGCCACGCCTGGGGCGGGGCCATCGACACCTGCTCCCGCTTCTCGGCCTTCTTCGGCACGGCTCACTCGGGCCGGGTCGCCTACGCGGCCGGCTTCACCGGGCTCGGCGTCGGCGCCACCCGCTTCGGGGCCGACGTGATGCTGGACCTGCTGGACGGGGTGTCCAGCGAGCGGACGCGGCTGGAGATGGTGCGCAGCAAGCCGATGCCGTTCCCGCCGGAGCCGTTCGCCTGGACCGGGATCACCCTCACCAAGTGGTCGCTGGCCCGGTCCGACGCCCGGGGCGGCCGCCGCAACCTCTGGCTGCGCACCCTGGACCGCTTCGGGCTCGGCTTCGACAGCTGACGCCCGGGTCCGCCGCGCGCCCCCGGCGCACGCCCCGGCGCACATCGGTGCGCACCGTGTGACCCGCTTCACCATGACGGAGTAACGGAACTCGCGTCATACCGTCGCCCGGCCCCCCTCTCTCCCGGTGAGAACCCTTCACCGAGCAGGAGAGAACGGAGGCCGGGCGATGACGTTCCCGGGAGCCAAGGCGGCAGTGGAGTGGCTGGTATCGGTGGCGCCGGATCCCGACGCCTGCCGGTGGGAATGGGAGCGGAGCCCCCTCGGCGTCGCCCTCCTGCCCGCCGGCCGGAGCTGGGACGTGCTGATCCTGCCGGGGGAGCTGGGACGGGCCACCCTCGACGTACTGCACCTGCTCACCGGCCGGCCCGGTCCGGTGCTCGCGGACTGCGACGACGCCCGGGTGGGCTTCTTCGTGCCCCCGGGGACGGCCTCGCGCTGGCTCGGCACGGGCGTGCGCGGCGCCGGACGCGGGACCTGGATCGTGGTCCCGCACCCGGTCCGGCAGGCGGACGGAGTGCGCTGGCTGGTGGTCCCGGACGGGGAGGGGACGCTCACCGACCCCGTGCTGCTGGAGCTCGCGATGCACGAGGCGGTGGGGCGGGTCCTGGCGGGGGATGGAGATGAGGACCGCACCCCTTGACAACGGGATTGGTCTGGACCATCTTGGGCGCCGCCGTCGCTCCCCGCCAGGGAGCCCGGCTCCATCCCCCCATGTTCCGGAGGCAGTCGTGCGCAGAGTGCTCCCCCTCCTCACGGCCGCCGCCCTGGCGGTGGCCGGACTCCTCACCGCGGGCCCGCCCGCCGCGGCCGTGGACGCCGACCTCGTCCGCAACGGCGGTTTCGAATCCGGCCTCGACGGCTGGAGCTGCTCCGGCGCGTCCGGAGCCGTCGTCACCGCCCCGGTCCACGGCGGGAGTTCCGCCCTCAGGGCCACCCCGGCCGGCCAGGACAACGCCCGCTGCTCCCAGACCGTCACCGTCAGGCCCGACTCCGCATACACCCTCTCCGCCTGGGTGCAAGGCGCCTACGTCTACCTCGGCGCGAGCGGCACCGGCACCACCGACGTCTCCACCTGGACCCAGACCCCCGGCGCCTGGAAGCAGCTCACCACCGGCTTCCGCACCGGCCCCGCCACCACCTCCGTGACGGTCTACACCCACGGCTGGTACGGCCAGGGCGCCCACCTCACCGACGACCTCACCCTCGTCGGCCCCGACCCGGGCGGAACCGGGCCCGGGCCGCAGCCCCCGGCCGCCCCCACCGGCCTCACGGGCTCCGCAGCCTCCGCCTCCACGGTGGCCCTGTCCTGGACAGCGGCCACCGGCGCCACCTCGTACAAGGTCTACCGCGACGGCGCCGCCCCGCTGACCTCCGCCACCACCTCGGCCACCGTCACCGGCCTCGCCGCGTCCACCCCGTACACCTTCCGGGTCGCGGCCGTGAACGCGGCGGGCGAGTCGCCCCAGAGCTCGCCGGTCACCGTCGCCACCACCGGCGGCGGGGGCCCCGGCACCCCGGGGCTGCCGGCGCACGCCCTCGTCGGCTACCTCCACAGCAGCTTCGCCAACGGCTCCGGCTACGTCCGCATGGCCGACGTCCCCGCCTCGTGGGACGTCATCGACCTCGCCTTCGGCGAACCCAGCTCGGTCACCTCCGGCGACATCCGCTTCCGGCTCTGCCCGGTGACCGAGTGCCCGAACGTGGAGTCGGCCGCCGAGTTCAAGGCGGCCATCAAGGCCAAGCAGGCCGCGGGCAAGAAGGTCCTGATCTCCATAGGCGGCCAGAACGGCCAGGTCCAGCTCACCACCACGGCCGCCCGCGACGCCTTCGTCTCCTCCGTCGGCAAGATCATCGACGAATACGGACTGAACGGCCTCGACATCGACTTCGAGGGCCACTCCCTCTCCCTCGCCACCGGTGACACCGACTTCCGCGCCCCCACCACCCCGGTGATCGTCAACCTGATCTCCGCCGTGAAGACCCTCAAGGCCAGGTACGGCCCGGACTTCGTCCTGACCATGGCTCCCGAGACCTTCTTCGTGCAGCTCGGCCACCAGTACTACGGCTCCGGCCCCTGGGGCGGCCAGGACCCGCGCGCGGGCGCGTACCTCCCGGTCATCCACGCCCTGCGCGACGACCTCACCCTGCTGCACGTCCAGGACTACAACTCCGGGTCCGTCATGGGCCTCGACGGCCAGTACCACTCCATGGGCGGCGCCGACTTCCACATCGCCATGACGGACATGCTGCTCACCGGATTCCCGGTCGCCGGCGACGCCACCCGGGTCTTCCCGCCGCTGCGCCCCGACCAGGTCGCCATCGGCCTGCCGGCCACGACCAACGCGGGCAACGGCTACACCGCCCCCGCCGAGGTGACCAAGGCGCTGGACTGCCTCACGAAGGGGCTGGCCTGCGGGGCGTACCAGCCCCACGGCATCCGGCCCGACCTGCGCGGCCTGATGACCTGGTCGGTCAACTGGGACCGCTTCGGCGGCTGGGAGTTCAGCCGGGGCTTCGACGCCTACTTCGGCGGCTGACCCGCCGCCGGCCGTCCGGCCGGGTGGCGTTCCGCCCGTACGGGGCGGGCCGCCGCCCGGCGCACGGCCAGCAGGAGCGGGGTGCACAGGAGAAGGCTGGCCAGGACGTCCAGGGGCCAGTGGAAGCCGCGCAGGACCAGGCCCGCCGCGGTCAGGGCCGTCAGCAGGGCCGCGAGGGCCGCGGGCCAGGGGCGGCGGGTGTACGGGGTGAGCAGCAGGGCGGCCGCCGTGTAGGCCGTCAGGGCCGTGGCCGTGTGCCCCGAGGGGAAGTAGCCGGCGGCCCAGGGCTCCAGGGGCCCCGGGCGGGCGGTCCACTCCTTGAGCGGCACGATCAGAGCCGGCACCAGGGCCATCGCCAGGCCGGCCGTCAGCGCGGCGCGGGCCCGGCCGCGCCGGGCGGCGTAGAGCATCGCGAGGACCAGGACGGGCACGGCGACCTGGATGTTCCCGAGGTCGGCGAGGCGTTCGGTGACGGCGTCGGGGACGGTGCGCACCACGGCGCGGCTCAGTGCGTGATCCGGGGTCAGCAGCGGTCCCGACGTGCGGACCTGCCAGGTGATCAGGGCGAAGAGGACGGCGCAGAGGGCCGAGGGGGCCGCGGCGGCCGAGAGGATGGCCGGCCGTCCCGGAACAGGGGGGATGGTTCCGGGACGGCCGCCCGGATCGGGTTGCCGTGCGCCCCGGGGGGTTTGGGGCGGACGGCCGTCCGATCTGAGAGGAGTGTGCGCGAACGCATGCCCAGTACGGCGCTGGGGAAGCCCGGTACCGGAATCGTCCCCGGTCGCCCGGGAACGCTCTGTCTCACTCATCTGCAGAAACCGTACGCCAACGGGAGGGGGGCCGACAGCGGGAACGCGCTCCCGCCATCGGCCCCCCACACCTTCTTCACAGTGCCCGACCGTTACCGGCGGTAGGGACGGGCGCCTGTGTTCGGGCGTTCGCTCAGATGCCCGCGAAAGCGGCCTCGATGACGTCCAGACCCTCGTTCAGCAGGTCCTCGCCGATGACGATCGGGGGCAGGAAGCGGAGCACGTTGCCGTAGGTGCCGCAGGTGAGGACGAGCACGCCCTCGGCGTGGCAGGCCTTGGCGAGTGCGCCGGCCGCCTCCGGGAACGGGGTCTTGGAGACCGGGTCCTTGACGAGCTCGATCGCGATCATGGCGCCGCGGCCGCGGATGTCGCCGATGATGTCGTACTTCTCCTGCATGGCCGTCAGGCGGGTCTTCATGACCGACTCGATCTTCTTCGCCGCGGCGTTGAGGTCGAGCTCCTTCATGGTCTCGATGGAGCCGAGCGCACCGGCGCAGGCCACCGGGTTGCCGCCGTAGGTGCCGCCCAGGCCACCGCCGTGCACGGCGTCCATCATCTCGGCGCGGCCGGTCACGGCGGCGAGCGGCAGACCGCCGGCGATGCCCTTGGCGGTGGTGATGAGGTCCGGGACGATGCCCTCGTCCTCGCACGCGAACCACTGGCCGGTGCGGCAGAAGCCGGACTGGATCTCGTCGGCCACGAAGACGATGCCGTTGTCGTTGGCGAACTTGACGATCGCCGGGAGGAAGCCCTTGGCCGGCTCGATGAAGCCGCCCTCGCCGAGGACCGGCTCGATGATGATCGCGGCGACGTTCTCGGCGCCGATCTGCTTGCTGATCTGGTCGATCGCCTGGGCGGCGGCCTCGGGGCCACAGTTCTCGGCGCCGGTCGGCCAGCGGTAGCCGTAGGCGACCGGGACGCGGTAGACCTCGGGGGCGAACGGACCGAAGCCCTGCTTGTACGGCATGTTCTTCGAGGTCAGGGCCATCGTGAGGTTCGTACGGCCGTGGTAGCCGTGGTCGAAGACGACGACGGCCTGGCGCTTGGTGTACGAACGGGCGATCTTGACGGCGTTCTCGACGGCCTCGGCGCCCGAGTTGAACAGGGCCGACTTCTTGGCGTGGTCACCGGGGGTCAGCTCGGCGAGGGCCTCGCAGACCTCGACGTAGCCCTCGTAGGGGGTGACCATGAAGCAGGTGTGGGTGAAGTCGGCGAGCTGCGCGGAGGCGCGGCGCACGACGGCCTCGGCGGAGGCGCCGACCGAGGTCACGGCGATGCCGGAACCGAAGTCGATCATGCGGTTGCCGTCGACGTCCTCGATGATGCCGCCGCCCGCGCGGGCCGTGAAGACGGGCAGCACGGAGCCCACGCCGCCGGCCACCGTCGAAAGGCGGCGGGCCTGCAGCTCCTGCGACTTGGGGCCGGGGATCGCGGTGACGATGCGGCGCTCCTGCGGGACAGCGGTCATAGGGGGCTCCTGGGGGGGTGTTTTCGGACGCACTTGTGTCTTTGTCCGCAGGCTAGGCCCGGGGGAGGGGGTAAGGCATGCTCCGTTCGGGAGTGGTGCCCGCGTGTCCTTGTCCGCGGCGGCCATAGGAAGGAACCGGGACGCGTCCCGCGGAACCCGGTGGGCCACGGGTCGCGGGGCCGTACCGGGCACTAGATTGAGCGCCGCAGCGCTTGGCACGGTCAGGGGGCAGGGGTTCATGGACACCGAAGGCACGCACGACGGACAGACGGCCCGCGCCGGGTACGTCCCCCGCCCGGCGGGCCCCCCACCGGGACCCGCGGGGCCAGCGCTCCCCCCGAAGCCGTCCCACGCCCCGGCGGTGGGCTCCCCGCTGGCGGCCTGGGTCCGCACGCCTCGCCCGAGGGCGGAGCCGGGGGTGTGGCGGTTCGGATACCAACCGAAGCGGGCGGACGAGGCGGAGCCGGGCACGGACCGGTCGCTGCTGAGCGGGGCGGTCATCTCGTTCCTGGCGTGCGTACTGGTGTGGTCGCTGCTGACCAACGGCTACATCCCCTACATCCAGGTACCGCTCAAGCTCTTCACGCCCCAGGACTGGTGGGAACTGGGCGGGGGCCCCACCGATCACCGCGGCATGGCCGCCCTGCAGGTTTACGAGCTGTTGCTGACCGGAGGACTCGTCTTCTGGTTCAGCCGCCTCGGTTCGTGGGGTCTGGCCTTCGAGCGGCTCGTCGCGGCCCGAGGCCCGCGGGCCCGGGCGGCGGGGGCGGCCGTCGGCGCCCTCTTCGTGATGATGCTCATCTGGACCGGCACCGTGCCCGCGGAAGCCCTGCTGCTCCAGCACCTGCCGCTCAAGGACATCCCGCCGACACAGGGACTCCTGATCACCCAGCTTCTGTACGCGGTGCTCTACGTCCCCGTCCTCGTGTACTACGCCCGCCTCGGCGGATGGCGCCGACGCGGGCATGGGGGCAGGGCGGGGACTGCCGCCGCCGCGGCCTCCCCCGCCCCGCCCGTCGTCCCCCAGGACGGGGTCGATCCCGCCCAGTGGCCCCAGCTCCGCGCCGCCGGCCTCGGGGAGGTGGCCGAGCGGCTCGGTGGGGAGGTGGTGGGCGGGCGGATGAACGACGTGGACTACGCCCGCATCCGCCGCGCCTGGGACTCCGTCCAGGCCGACCCCACCCGCGTGCGGGCCTTCGCCGACTCCGTGCGCGACAAGGGTGCCGCCGCCTGCCTCCACCCCTCCGGCGACCGGGACCTGCCCGTGCGCGCCGCCCGGCACGACCTGCTCGCCCGGCAGGTGCTGCTCGGCAGCGTCGAGGACCAGGAGCGCAACCCCTACGCCCGCCGCGGCACCCCCCTCGCCCTCGACCCCGAGGTGCTCGGGACCTCCCTGCTCGCCGTCGGGCCGTCCGGGACCGGGAAGACCGCCCGGCTGGTGCGGCCCGTCGTCGAGTCCCTCGCGCTGCAGGCGCTGGCCGGCCAGGCCGCCGTCATCGCCGTCGGCTCCGCCGGCGCCGGGCTCGGCCCCGACGGCGGCTACGACATCGTCGTCCGCGTCGGCGACCCCGACTCCGTCCACGACCTCGACCTCTACGGCGGCACCGCCGACCCCGACGAGGCCGCCACCCTCCTCGCCGAGGCCTTCGTCGGAGACGTCCCCGGCATCGACGTGCGCCGCGCCGCGACCGCCCTCGCGCAGCTGCTCGGCCCGTACCGGGCGGCGTACGGACGCTTCCCCGCCGTACCGGAGCTGCGCGAGCTCCTCGACGGGCTGCCGCCCGCCCTCGACGCGCTGCGCCACGAGCTGCAGGACGCCGGAGAGCAGGCCATGCTCCGCGAGCTCGACGCGCGCACGCGCCAGCACGGCGCCCCCGCCGACCCCGGCCCCGCCCTCGCCGACCGGCTCGCCCTGCTGGACCGGCCCGCCTTCGCCGGGTTCTTCGACACCACGGGCCAGGGACGCCCCTTCTCCATGCGCGCCATGGAACACCCCGTCCGGGTCCGGATCGACCTGCCCGAACGGGGCCACGCCGACGCCTCCCGGATGCTGGCCCGGCTGCTCCTCGCCCAGTTCAACGCCTGCGCCACCGCCCGAGCCGACCGCTCGCTCTTCGCCTTCCTCGCCCTCGACGACGCCTCGCACACCCTGACCCCCGAGACGGTCCGCGGGGTGCAGCGGCTGCGGTCGGTGAACGCCGGGGTGCTGCTGACCCTGCGCGCGCTGGACGACGTACCGGAGGCCCTGCGCACCCCGCTGCTCGGCGCCGTCGGCTGCCGGATGGCCTTCTCCGGCGTCACCACCTGGGACGGGAAGCGCTTCGCCGAGGCCTGGGGCACCGAGTGGGTCGAGACCCGGGACGTCACCCACCGGACCGTCTTCGCCGACCAGCCGCTCACCCGCGCCATCCACGCCTTCCGCAAGATGGTCACCGGCAAGGCGGTCACCACCGACGCCGTCACCGTGCGCCAGGTCGAGCGCGAACGGTGGTCGGCCTCCGAGCTGGCGCACGCCGTACCGCCCGGCTGCGCGGTGCTCTCGCTGACCTCGGTCCGCGGGGAGCGGGCGGCGCCGCTGCTCGTCCGGTTGGCCGGAACGGGCTGAGCCGACCCGTACGGGGTGGCAGAATCGAGAAGGGCCGTTCATACGACACGGCGAAATCCCGAAGGCCCACATCCCGAAGGCCCCGCAGTCTCCCTCCCCTCCCGCCGAAGGCCCCTGGTACCCGATGCCGCTCACCCTTGCCTCGCTCGTCCAGCACTCGGCGCTCAAACTCAGCGTCCGGGCCGGGGAGACCCGCCTCGACACCCCCGTGCGCTGGGCCCACGTCAGCGAGCTCGCCGACCCGGTCCCCTACATGGAGGGCGGCGAGCTGCTGCTCGTCACGGCGATGAAGCTGGACGCCGAGGACCCCGAGGAGATGCGCCGCTACGTGAGGCGCCTCGCGGCCGCCGGGGTCGTGGGGATCGGCTTCGCCGTCGGCGTCAACTACGACGCGGTCCCGCAGGCGCTGGTCGACGCGGCCCGCGAGGAGGACCTGCCGCTGCTGGAGGTGCCCCGGCGCACCCCGTTCCTCGCCATCAGCAAAGCCGTCTCGGCGGCCCTCGCCGCGGACCAGTACCGGGCCGTGACGGCCGGCTTCGAGGCGCAGCGGGAGCTGACCCGGGCCGCGCTCTCCGCCGACGGCCCCGCCGACCTGCTGGCGAAGCTGGCCGCCCACGTGCACGGCTGGGCCGCGCTGTACGACACCTCCGGCGCCGTCGTCGCCGCCGCCCCCGAGTGGGCCGCGCGCCGGGCCGCGCGGCTCACCCCCGACGTGGAGCGGCTGCGGGAGCGGCCCGCGCCGGCGAGCGCGGTCGTCGGCGGCTCGGAGGACCGCGTCGAGCTCCAGTCGCTGGGCACCGGACGGCGGCCCCGGGGCGCGCTGGCCGTCGGCACGGGGGCCCCGCTGGGCACCGCCGAACGGTACGCGGTGCACTCCGCCGTCGCCCTGCTCACCCTGACCACCGAGCGCTCCCGGTCGCTGCACGACGCGGAGTCCCGGCTCGGCGCGGCCGTGCTGAGGATGCTGCTGGAGGGGGAGGCGGAGCACGCCCGGGCGGTGGCGGGGGACCTCTACGGGGCCCTGCTGGAGGCGCCGTTCCGGATCGTCGTCGCGGAACCGGCGCTGGCGGGCACCGCGCAGCCGGAGGGGCTGGCGCTGCTGGCCGACGCGGTCGAGTCGGCGGCCGCGCGGACCGGCGAGGCGCTGCTGGTGGTGCCGGAGGAGGGCCGGCTGGTGGTGCTCGCCGCCGACGGGGGTTCGGCCGTACAGGCGTGCGCGGACCACGCCGAGGCGCTGGAGACCCGGCGCGGCCGGGACGCGACGGGGCCCGAGCCGGACGAGCTGGTCGTCGGGTTGTCGGCCCCCGCGGCGGCGGCGGGCGTGGCGGCCGCCTTCAAGCAGGCCGACCAGGCCCTCGCCGTGGCCCGCCGCCGTGGACGGCCGCTCGTCGAGCACGAGGACCTCGCGGCGGGCTCCGTCCTGCCGCTGCTGGCCGACGACGCCGTACGGGCCTTCGCGGACGGCACCCTGCGGGCCCTGCGGGAACACGACGCGACCGGCCGGGGCGATCTCGTGGCCTCCCTCCAGGCCTGGCTCTCGCGCCACGGGCAGTGGGACGCGGCGGCGGCCGACCTCGGTGTGCACCGCCACACGCTGCGCTACCGGATGAAGCGGGTCGAGGAGATCCTCGGGCGCTCCCTGGACGATCCGGACGTACGGATGGAGCTGTGGCTCGCCCTGAAGGCCGGGACGACGCACCCGTAGCCCCCGCCGGCGCCCCACCGCACGGGAGGTCCCGGCCGCGACAGTGACAAAGCGGCGCAGGGCGGGAGGGCGGCGCTCCATGCCGGATAAACACCGAAAGCCCCTCGGAGTCCTACGGTGGTGTGGACAAGGACCCCACCGCACAAACCCGAAGGGCCGGGATTCGCATGACTTCCACCCACGCCTTCTGGCTCGCCGGCCGCCAGGCCACCGGCGAGGACAGCTTCGACGTCCACAACCCGTGGGACGGCCGTCTGGTCGGCACGGTCAGCGTGCCCACCGACGCCCAGGTCGAAGAGGCCGTGGCCGCGGCGTACGCCGTGACGGCGGAGTTCTCCGCGACCCCCGCCCACGTACGGGCCGCCGCCCTGGACCACGTGTCCAAGCGGCTCACCGAGCGCACCGAGGAGATCGCCCAGCTGATCTCCGCCGAGAACGGCAAGCCGATCAAGTGGGCGCGCGGTGAGGTCGGCCGTGCGGTGTCCGTGTTCCGCTTCGCCGCCGAAGAGGCCCGCCGCTTCAACGGCGGGGACGCCCAGCGCCTGGACACCGACGCCGGTGGCGTCGGCCGCATGGCCCTGACCCGCCGCTTCGTCAAGGGCCCGGTCCTCGGCATCGCGCCGTTCAACTTCCCGCTGAACCTGTGCGCCCACAAGGTGGCCCCGGCCATCGCCGTCGGCGCGCCGATCATCCTGAAGCCGGCCCCGGCCACCCCGCTCTCGGGTCTGATCCTGGGCGAGCTGCTGGCCGAGACCGACCTCCCGGCCGGCTCCTGGTCCGTGCTGCCCGTCGCCAACGACAAGATGCCGGCCCTGGTGAAGGACGAGCGCCTGCCCGTCATCTCCTTCACCGGCTCCGACACCGTCGGCTACGCCATCCAGCAGTCGGTGCCCCACAAGCACTGCACCCTGGAGCTCGGCGGCAACGCCGCGGCCGTGGTCCTCGCCGACTGGTCCTCCGAGGCCGACCTCGACTGGGCCGCGACCCGTATCGCGACCTTCTCGAACTACCAGGCCGGCCAGTCCTGCATCTCCGTGCAGCGCGTGATCGCCGACGCCTCCGTCTACGACCGCCTCGTCGAGAAGGTCGTCGAGAAGGTCCGGGCGCAGGTCACCGGCGACCCGGCGGACGACGCCACCGACGTCGGCCCGCTGGTCTCCGAGGACGCCGCCAAGCGCGTCGAGTCCTGGGTGGACGAGGCCGTCTCCGCCGGCGCCAAGCTGCTCACCGGCGGCAAGCGCGACGGCGCCACGGTCGAGCCGACCGTCCTCGCGGAGATCCCGGCGGGCGTCAAGCTCGCCACCGAAGAGGTCTTCGGCCCGGTCCTGACCATCACCCGGGTCGAGAACACCGACGAGGCCTTCGCCGCCGTCAACGACTCGAAGTTCGGCCTGCAGACCGGCGTCTTCACCCGCGACATCCAGGTCGCCTTCCGCGCCCACCGCGAGCTCGAGGTCGGCGGTGTGATCATCGGCGACGCGCCGTCCTACCGCGCCGACCAGATGCCGTACGGCGGCGTCAAGCAGTCCGGCGTGGGCCGCGAGGGCGTCCGCTACGCGATGGACGACTACACGTACGAGCGCGTCCTGGTCCTCACGGGCCTCGACATCTGACCGACTCGTACGGTCATGGACCGACGGCCGGAGCCTACTGTGCGGGGGCTCCGGCCGTCTCCCTTTTCCCCGCCACCCGCACGGGCCTTTTCCCGGGTGCCCGGAACGGGTACGACTCACAGGTAGCACCGATCGGTAGTCCCCCCGATACGGCGAGGTGAGCACCCGGATGTCAGCGACGCAGCCCGTACAGCCCGTACAGCCCAAGGTGACCGAGCGCGAGGCGCGGCAGGTCGCGGAGGCGGCCCGGGAACAGGACTGGCGCAAGCCCAGCTTCGCCAAGGAGCTGTTCCTCGGGCGGTTCCGGCTCGACCTGATCCACCCCCACCCGCTCCCCGCCGACGAGGACGTCCGGCGCGGGGAGGCCTTCCTGGCCCGGCTGCGGGTCTTCTGCGAGAACGAGATCGACGGAGCCCGCATCGAGCGCGAGGCGCGGATCCCCGACGAGACGGTGCGCGGGCTCAAGGAGCTCGGCGCCCTGGGCATGAAGATCGGCACCGAGTACGGGGGCCTGGGACTGACCCAGGTCTACTACAACAAGGCGCTCGCCCTCGTCGGCTCGGTCAGCCCGGCCATCGGCGCCCTGCTCTCCGCGCACCAGTCGATCGGCGTCCCGCAGCCCCTGAAGATGTTCGGCACGAAGGAGCAGAAGGACGCCTACCTGCCCCGCTGCGCCACCTCCGCGATCAGCGCCTTCCTGCTCACCGAGCCCGACGTCGGCTCCGACCCGGCCCGCCTGGCCACCACGGCCGTGCCGGACGGCGAGGACGCCTACGTGCTCGACGGGGTGAAGCTGTGGACCACCAACGGGGTCGTCGCCGACCTCCTCGTGGTCATGGCCCGGGTCCCCGCGAGCGAGGGGCACCGCGGCGGGATCACCGCCTTCGTCGTGGAGGCCGACTCGCCGGGGATCACCGTCGAGCACCGCAACGCCTTCATGGGCCTGCGCGGCCTGGAGAACGGCGTCACCCGCTTCCACCGGGTCCGCGTGCCCGCCGCCCAGCGGATCGGCGCCGAGGGAGCGGGCCTCAAGATCGCGCTGACCACGCTCAACACCGGCCGCCTGTCGTTGCCCGCCATGTGCGTCGGCGCCGGCAAGTGGTGCCTGAAGATCGCCCGAGAGTGGAGCGGCGTACGCGAGCAGTGGGGCCGCCCCGTCGCACGGCACGAGGCCGTCGGCGCCAAGATCTCCTTCATCGCGGCCACCACCTTCGCCCTCGAAGCGGTGGTCGACCTGGCCTCCCAGATGGCCGACGAGGACCGCAACGACATCCGCATCGAGGCAGCCCTCGCCAAGCTCTACGGCTCGGAGATGGCCTGGCTGATGGCCGACGAGCTGGTCCAGATCCGCGGCGGCCGCGGCTTCGAGACCGCCGAGTCGCTCGCCGCGCGCGGCGAGCGGGCCGTCCCCACCGAGCAGATGCTCCGCGACCTGCGCATCAACCGGATCTTCGAGGGCTCGACGGAGATCATGCACCTGCTGATCGCCCGCGAGGCGGTCGACGCCCACCTCTCGGTCGCGGGGGACCTCATCGACCCCGACAAGGCCCTGGCGGACAAGGCCAGGGCCGGAGCCCGCGCCACCGGCTTCTACGCCCGCTGGCTCCCCAAACTGGCCGCCGGCCCCGGACAGGTCCCCGGCACCTACCGGGAGTTCCACCCGGCGGGCCACCCCGACCTCGCCACCCACCTGCGCTACGTCGAACGCGGCTCGCGCAAACTCGCCCGCTCCACCTTCCTGGCCATGGCGCGCTGGCAGGGCCGCATGGAGACCAAGCAGGGGTTCCTCGGCCGGATCGTCGACATCGGCGCCGAGCTCTTCGCCATGAGCGCAGCCTGCGTCCGTGCCGAGCACCTGCGAGCCACCGGTGACCACGGCCGCGAGGCCTACCAGCTCGCCGACGCGTTCTGCCGGCAGTCCCGGCTCCGCGTCGAGGAGCTCTTCGGCCGCCTCTGGTCCAACACCGACGACCTCGACCGCAAGGTCGTCGAAGGCGTCCTCGGCGGCACCTACACCTGGCTGGAGGAAGGCGTCCTCGACCCCTCGGGCGACGGCCCGTGGATCGCGGAGGCCGCCCCCGGCCCCTCCGTACACAAAAACGTGCACCGTCCGCTCCGCTGACCTGCGATCATCGCCGCACGGCGGGGAAACGGACAGGCGTACGAGCGGCACGGAGCAAGGCAATGGACGGACACAGGGACAGCCGGCGGCGGGCCTGGTGCGTGGCGCTCGTACTGCGCCACGCACCAGAGCACATCGCCGCCGACCTGATCGGCCGGCTCGACCCCGACACCCGCGACCACCTGTGCCGCGACGAACGCCTGCCCGCCTCCGCCGTCACCCTCCTCGTGCGCGACGGCACCGACCGCGACCGGCACTTCGTCGCCCGCAACCCCTACGTACGCGGCTGCCCGCTGCCCGGCCTGCCGGGCCCCGCCCGCTACGCGGCCCGCCGCACCCCCGAGGCGCTGCTGCCGCTGCTGCGCGCGGAACTCGGCCGCGACCCGGCCGACGGCCCCCTGAGCGGCGAGGAACTCATCGGCCTGCTCCGCCGCCACGGCACGCACCACCCCAGGGTCCCGCTCGACATCCTGGCGCTCCCGCACACGGCGGACCCGGAGCTGCCGGCCTCCGAGCACCTGCGGCGGCCGCTGCCGCCCGGCTCCGTCGAAGCCCTGCTCATGCGCGCGCAGCCGTCCCGCGAGACCGTGCGCACGCTCCTGACGACCACGGGCACCGCCCCGTACGGCAAGGCCTGGCACCGCCCGTTCGTCCGCGCCGTCCGGATGGGCCTGCTCACCCCGGCCGAACTGGTCGCCCACACCGCCCCCGCGCACCGCGCCCTGCTGCTGTGCCGCCCGAACGGAACCCGCGGCCTGCGCTGGAACCTGTCCGAGCAGGCGGAGATACGCACCGAGGCCACCCGCGCGCTGGAACCCCTGGGGGACGACCCGCGGCTGTGGGCCGAACTGCTGAGGCAGGCCCCGTCCTTCCGGGGAGCGCTGACCGCGCTCGCCCACGGCGTCGCGAACGGCGTCCTGCCCGGGCCCCCGCCCGCCCCGCCGGCCGACGGCCTTGCCGAGGCCGTGCGCACCCTGGCCCCGGCCGCCCTCGAACCGACCGGGGGAGTGGAGCGGGAACTGGCCCTGACCAGCCTCGCCGTGCCCATGGAGACCGTCGACGAGGACATCCGCTGGGTCCGGGACTGCCTGGACCGTGGGCTGCTGACCGGCACCGACGTGATCCGGCACAAGCTTCCCGCCTGCTGGGCCCTGGACGAGGACCAGTGGCTCGGCGACGTGGACCACCCCGACCGCTACGACCGGCCGGAGGCCGTGCTCGCCGCGCGCGCCGAGGCCGCCCGGCTGTTCGCACTGGCCCTGGACGGGGATCCGGACGCCTGGTGGGAGGCGGCCCGGACCCTCCCGGACTTCGCCGGAACGCTCCCGCACCTCCTCTTGCGGGTCGCGGACGGGGACTCCCTGTCCGAGCGCCCCTGAGTTGCGGCAACAATGGGGGGCATGAGCGACAGTCCAGCCCCCCTCGCCGACCCGCACCTCCTCTTCGACGCCTCGGTCGGCCGCCGGGACATCGTCATCCTCGGGTCGACCGGGTCCATCGGCACCCAGGCCATCGACCTCGCCCTGCGCAACCCGGACCGCTTCCGGGTCACCGCGCTGTCCGCCGCGGGCGGACGCGTCGGACTGCTGGCCGAACAGGCCAGGCTGCTGCGGGTCGAGAAGGTGGCCGTCGCCCGCGAGGACGCCGTACCGGCCCTCAAGGAGGCGCTGAGCGAGCAGTACGGCGCCTCCGAGCCGCTGCCGGAGATCCTCGCCGGACCCGACGCGGCGACCGAACTCGC
Source organism: Streptomyces sp. AB3(2024) (assembly GCF_041862025.1). Taxonomy (NCBI): domain Bacteria; kingdom Bacillati; phylum Actinomycetota; class Actinomycetes; order Kitasatosporales; family Streptomycetaceae; genus Streptomyces; species Streptomyces sp. AB3(2024). The sequence continues at coordinate 48,817 of NZ_JBGWAB010000006.1, read as the reverse complement.
CGCCTCCGCATGCCACACCGTCCTCAACGGCATCACCGGCTCCATCGGCCTGGCGCCCACCCTGGCCGCGCTCCGGGCGGGCCGCACCCTGGCCCTGGCCAACAAGGAGTCGCTGATCGTCGGCGGCCCGCTGGTCAAGGCCCTCGCGAAGCCCGGCCAGATCATCCCGGTGGACTCCGAGCACGCGGCCCTCTTCCAGGCGCTGGCCGCCGGCACCCGCGCCGACGTCCGCAAGCTCGTCGTCACCGCCTCCGGCGGTCCCTTCCGCGGCCGCACCCGCGCGGAGCTGGCCTCCGTCACGGTCGAGGACGCCCTCGCGCACCCCACCTGGGCCATGGGCCCGGTGATCACCGTCAACAGCGCCACCCTGGTCAACAAGGGCCTGGAGGTCATCGAGGCCCACCTGCTCTACGACATCCCCTTCGACCGCATCGAGGTCGTCGTCCACCCGCAGTCCTACGTGCACTCCATGGTCGAGTTCACCGACGGCTCCACCCTCGCCCAGGCCACCCCGCCGGACATGCGCGGCCCCATCGCGATCGGTCTGGGCTGGCCCGTGCGGATCCCGGACGCGGCCCCCGCCTTCGACTGGACCAAGGCGTCGAGCTGGGAGTTCTTCCCGCTGGACACCGAGGCCTTCCCCTCCGTGGGCCTGGCCCGGCACGTCGGCACCCTGGGCGGCACCGCGCCCGCCGTGTTCAATGCGGCGAACGAGGAGTGCGTCGAGGCCTTCCTGGCCGGTCGGCTGCCGTTCACAGCAATCATGGATACCGTCTCTGCGGTGGTCGACGAGCACGGGACGCCGGAGTCGGGAACTTCCCTGACCGTGGCGGACGTCCTCGAAGCGGAGACCTGGGCCAGGGCCCGGGCACGGGAGATGGCGGCGCGGGCCGCCCTGGAGGCGAGCGCATGACGCTGGTGCTGAATCTGATCGGTGTACTCGTCTTCGTGGGCGGACTGCTGTTCTCGATCGCCTGGCACGAGCTCGGCCACCTCTCCACGGCCAAGCTCTTCGGCATCCGCGTGCCCCAGTACATGGTCGGCTTCGGCAAGACCATCTGGTCGCGCAGGAAGGGCGAGACCGAGTACGGGATCAAGGCCATCCCCATGGGCGGCTACATCCGCATGATCGGGATGTTCCCCCCCGGTGAGGACGGCAAGGTCACGGCCCGCTCCACCTCCCCCTTCCGCTCCATGATCGAGGACGCCCGCTCGGCGGCCTACGAGGAACTCCAGCCCGGGGACGAGTCGCGGCTCTTCTACACGCGCAAGCCCTGGAAGCGCGTGATCGTGATGTTCGCGGGCCCCTTCATGAACCTGGTGCTCGCCCTGGCGATCTTCTTCGGCGTCTGGATGACCTTCGGGATCAACCGGACGACCACCCAGATCGCGAGCGTCTCGCCCTGCGTCATCCAGCAGAGCGAGAACCGCGAGGTCTGCAAGGCCGGTGACCCCGTGGCCCCGGCCAAGCAGGCCGGCCTGCGGGCCGACGACAAGATCGTCGCCTTCGGCGGACGGCCGGTCTCCGACTGGTCCGAGCTGCAGAAGCGGATCCGCGACACCATCGGCGCCACCACCGTCACCGTCGTGCGCGACGGGCAGCGGGTGGTCGTCCCCGTGAACCTCATCGAGAACCGGGTCGCCAAGACCGACGGCCACGGCGGCTACGTCAAGGGCGAGTACGTGACGGCCGGCTGGCTCGGCTTCAGCCCGAAGAACGAGATCGCGGCACTGTCCATCGGCGAGTCCGTGGACCACATGGGCGAGATCGTCGACGGCAGCATCCAGGGTCTGGTCAAGCTCCCCGCCAAGATCCCCGCCCTGTGGAACGCGGCCTTCGACGGCGCCGAGCGCGAGCCCGACTCCCCGATGGGCATCGTCGGCGCGGCCCGCATGAGCGGGGACATCGCCGCCCTGGACCTGCCGAGCGAGCAGAAGTTCTCGATCCTGCTCAACGTCCTGGGCATGTTCAACCTCTCGCTGTTCCTGTTCAACATGCTGCCCCTGCTGCCCCTGGACGGCGGACACATCGCCGGCGCCCTGTGGGAGTCCCTGCGCCGCAGCGTCGCCAAGCTCTTCCGGCGCGCCGACCCCGGCCCCTTCGACGTGGCCAAGCTGATGCCCGCCGCGTACGTGGTCGCCGGTGTCTTCGTCTGCTTCACCCTGCTCGTGCTCGTCGCGGACGTGGTGAACCCGATCAAGATCACCTAGCGGCGGAGCGCGGTACAGGACGGAGCGGGGAGCCGGGCACGCATCGTGCCCGGCTCCCTACGTTCGGGTGGCGCACCCCCTCGGATGCGGGGGGACCGTGTGGATTGGCGTAATCTCGAAGGCTGGAGCCCGCCGATCTCGGGACCTTGATCCACACCTTGGGGTTGCACAGCAGATGACTGCCATCTCTCTCGGAATGCCGGCCGTGCCGACGAAGCTTGCCGACCGCAGGGTCAGCCGCAAGATCCAGGTCGGCAAGGTGGCCGTCGGCGGTGACGCACAGATCTCCGTCCAGTCGATGACCACCACCAGGACCTCCGACATCGGGGCGACGCTCCAGCAGATCGCCGAGCTGACCGCCTCCGGCTGCGACATCGTCCGCGTCGCCTGCCCGACCCAGGACGACGCCGACGCCCTGGCCGTCATCGCGAAGAAGTCGCAGATCCCGGTCATCGCCGACATCCACTTCCAGCCGAAGTACGTGTTCGCCGCGATCGACGCCGGCTGCGCCGCCGTCCGCGTGAACCCGGGCAACATCAAGCAGTTCGACGACAAGGTCAAGGAGATCGCGCGGGCCGCCAAGGACGCCGGCACCCCGATCCGCATCGGTGTCAACGCCGGCTCCCTCGACGCGCGCCTGCTGAAGAAGTACGGCAAGGCCACCCCCGAGGCGCTGGTCGAGTCCGCGCTGTGGGAGGCCTCCCTCTTCGAGGAGCACGGCTTCAGCGACATCAAGATCTCGGTCAAGCACAACGACCCGGTCGTGATGGTCAACGCCTACCGCCAGCTGGCCGCCGCCTGCGACTACCCGCTTCACCTCGGCGTCACCGAGGCCGGCCCCGCCTTCCAGGGCACCATCAAGTCCGCCGTCGCCTTCGGCGCGCTGCTCTCCGAGGGCATCGGCGACACCATCCGCGTGTCGCTGTCCGCGCCCCCGGTCGAGGAGATCAAGGTCGGCATCCAGATCCTGGAGTCGCTGAACCTCAGGCCGCGCCGCCTGGAGATCGTCTCCTGCCCGTCCTGCGGCCGCGCCCAGGTGGACGTCTACAAGCTGGCCGAGGAGGTCACGGCGGGCCTGGAGGGCATGGAAGTCCCGCTGCGCGTCGCGGTCATGGGCTGCGTCGTCAACGGCCCCGGCGAGGCCCGTGAGGCCGACCTCGGCGTCGCCTCCGGCAACGGCAAGGGCCAGATCTTCGTGAAGGGCGAGGTCATCAAGACCGTCCCCGAGTCGAAGATCGTGGAGACCCTCATCGAAGAGGCGATGAAGATCGCCGAGCAGATGGAGAAGGACGGCATCGCCTCCGGCGAGCCCACCGTCGCCATCGGAGTGTAAGGCCCGGAAGAAGGAGCCCCGGCCCCGTTCCCGCAGCTCGGGGGCGGGGCCGGGGTCTTTTCGTGACCCGTGGGACAGGGCATCCGCAAGCGACGCCGGGTACAGTGCGGAGATCAGCAGACCTGCATGGTGAGGCCCCAGTGTTGACGCAGACCACCACCCGGGTCCTTGAGCCCAGTGATCTCGACGCCGCGCTCGACATCCTCGGACGCGAGCCGGTCGAGAACGCCTTCGTCACCTCCCGGGTCCAGGTCGCGGGGCTCGACCCCTGGCGCCTGGGCGGGGAGATGTGGGGCTGGTACGCCGACGGCGAGCTCCGCTCGCTCTGCTACGCCGGCGCCAACCTCGTCCCCGTCTGCGCCGGACCCGACGCCGTACGGGCCTTCGCCGACCGGGCCCGCCGCACCGGCCGCCGCTGTTCCTCCATCGTCGGGCCCGCCGAGGCCACCCGGCTGCTGTGGAAGCTCCTGGAGCCCAGCTGGGGACCAGCCCGCGACGTGCGCGCCCACCAGCCCCTCATGGTCATCGAGCAGCCGTCCGCGGAGGTCGCCGCCGACCCCCTGGTGCGCCGCGTCCGCAAGGACGAGATGGACCTGATCATGCCCGCCTGCGTGGCCATGTTCACCGAGGAGGTCGGCATCTCGCCGCTCGCCGGCGACGGCGGTCTCCTCTACCAGGCCAGGGTCGCCGAGCTGGTCGGCACCGGCCGCTCGTTCGCCCGCGTCGAGGACGGCAAGGTCGTCTTCAAGGCCGAGATCGGCGCCGCCACCCCCCGCGCCTGCCAGATCCAGGGCGTCTGGGTCGATCCCGAGTTCCGCGGCCGCGGCCATTCCGAGACCGGCATGGCCGCCGTCGTCCGGTACGCCCTGCGCGACATCGCCCCCGTCGTCAGCCTCTACGTCAACGACTTCAACACCGCGGCCCGCGCCTCCTACCGCAGGGTCGGCTTCCGCGAGGTCGGCGCGTTCATGAGCATCCTGTTCTGAGGGTCCCCTCCCGGGCCCCGCGCCCTCCCCCCGTCCCCAGCTCCCCTTTCCTCGCGGAAGCCGTACCCGAGCGGCACTACCCCGCAGTAAGGTCGCCGCATGCTTCCTACCCCCGGGGGCGACGACCCCGCACGGCCCGCCGGACTCCGCATCGGTCCCCTCGACCTCGCCGGCCGCGTGGACGAGGCCCTGCGCGTCCAGGCCGTGGCCTTCGGGCTCAGCGAGGAGGAGGTCGGCATCCGGCGCTACATCGTCCAGCGCCACATGACCTGCCCCGGCGCCCGCGCGCTCGGCGCGTACACCGACGACGGGACCCTCGCCGGTTTCGTCTACGGAATGCCCAACGACCGCGCCCACTGGTGGTCCACCATCGTCGAGCCCTACCTGCGCGCCAGCGGCGCCGACGGCTGGCTCGACGGCTCCTTCGTCATCACCGAGCTCCACGTCCATCCCGGCTTCCAGGGACACGGCGTCGGCCGCGCCCTCATCACCCGGCTCACCGACGGGGCGAGCGAACCCCACTCGATCCTCTCCGCCATCGACACCGACAGCCCCGCCCGGGGCCTCTACACGGCCCTCGGCTACCGGGACCTGGCCCGCCGCGTGCACTTCCCGAGCGCGAGCCTCCCGTACGCGGTCATGGGCGCGCAGCTCCCGCTGCTCGGCCGGCGAAACGGTTTCCGGGAGCCGCACCCGCCCCGGTAGCCTCCGGGCATGTCAACGCAACACGTGCAGCGCATGTCCCGCCTCATGGCCAAGACCCTCCGAGAGGACCCGGCCGACGCCGAAACCCTCAGCCACCGCCTCCTCGTACGGGCCGGCTACGTCCGCCGCAGCTCGGCGGGGGTGTGGACCTGGCTGCCGCTCGGCAAGCGAGTCCTGGACAACGTCTCGCGCATCGTCCGCGAGGAGATGGACGCCATCGGGGCGCAGGAAGTGCTGCTCCCGGCCCTGCTGCCGAAGGAGCCCTACGAGGTCAGCGGCCGCTGGTCCGAGTACGGCGACCTGCTGTTCCGGCTCAAGGACCGCAAGGGTGCCGACTACCTCCTCGGCCCCACCCACGAGGAGATCTTCACCCTCGTCGTCAAGGACCAGTGCACGTCCTACAAGGACCTGCCGGTCATGCTCTACCAGATCCAGACCAAGTACCGCGACGAGGCCCGCCCCCGCTCCGGCGTGCTGCGCGGGCGCGAGTTCCAGATGAAGGACTCCTACTCCTTCGACGTGTCCGACGAGGGCCTGGCCGAGTCCTACCGGCTCCACCGCGAGGCCTACGTACGGATCTTCGAGCGACTCGGCCTGGACCACCGGATCGTCTCCGCGGTCTCCGGGGCGATGGGCGGATCGGCGTCCGAGGAGTTCCTGGCCCCGGCCGTGGCCGGCGAGGACACCTTCGTGGACTGCCCGTCCTGCGACTACGCGGCGAACACCGAGGCCGTGACCTTCGCGCTGACGCCCGTGACCGCCGAACACCCGCCGATCGAGGAGGTGGACACCCCCGACACCCCCACGATCGAGACGCTGGCGGCGCACCTGGGCGTCCCCGCGTCGGCGACCCTGAAGAACCTCCTCGTCAAGGTCGACGGCGAGATCACGGCCGTCGGCGTGCCCGGCGACCGCGAGGTGGACCTCGGCAAGCTCGGCGAGCACCTCGCCCCGGCGGTCGTGGAGCTGGTGACGGCGGAGGACTTCGCCGGCCGGCCCGACCTCGTACGCGGCTACGTCGGCCCGCAGGGCCTGGACAAGGTGCCCTACATCGCCGACCCGCGCGTGGCTCCCGGCACGGCCTGGGTCACCGGCGCCAACCGGGCGGACACGCACGCCCGCAACGTGGTCTGCGGCCGGGACTTCGAGGTCGACCGACACCTCGACGTGGTCGTCGTCGAGCCGGGCGACCCCTGCCCCTCCTGCGGGGCCGGGCTGCGCCTGGACCGGGCCATCGAGATCGGGCACATCTTCCAGCTCGGCCGCAAGTACGCCGACGCCTTCGGGCTCGACGTCCTCGGCAAGGAGGGCAAGCCCGTCCGGGTCACCATGGGCTCCTACGGCATCGGCGTCTCCCGCGCCGTCGCCGCGCTCGCCGAGCAGACCGCCGACGACCGGGGCCTGTGCTGGCCCGCCGCCGTGGCGCCGGCCGACGTCCACGTCGTGGCCGCCGGCAAGGCCGTCCCGCTGGCGCTCGCCGAGGAGGCCGCCGAAGCGCTGGCCGCCGCCGGACACCGGGTCCTGCTCGACGACCGGCCCGGACTCTCCCCGGGCGTCAAGCTCACGGACGCCGAACTCATCGGTGTGCCCCGGATCCTGGTGGCGGGCCGCCGCTCGGGCGACCGCGTGGTCGAACTCCAGGACCGCGCCGCCGGCACCCGCGAGGAACTCCCCCTGGACGAGGCCCTCGCCCGCCTGAACGCACCGGCCGGCCAGGCCTAGGCAGGCTCCGCCCGCCGCTCCTCCGGCAGCCCCTCGGGCCGTGCCGGAGGGGCCGGCGACGCGACCGGCGTCAGCGCGCCCGGAGCCCGACCCCGGGTGACGGCGTCCGGCGCGGGCGCCGCCACCGGGGTGTCCGGGGCCGCCGCGGGGGCCGGGCCCGCCGCGGGGGCCGGGGCCGCCCGTTCCAGGAAGCGCAGCAGCTCCACCGGGAAGGGCAGCACCAAGGTGGAGTTCTTCTCCGCCGCGACCGCCACCACCGTCTGGAGCAGCCGCAGTTGGAGGGCGGCCGGCTGTTCGGACATCACGGCCGCGGCCTGCGCCAGCTTCCTCGACGCCTGGAGCTCCGCGTCCGCGTTGATCACGCGGGCCCGCCGCTCGCGGTCGGCCTCCGCCTGCCGGGCCATCGACCTCTTCATGGTCTCCGGCAGCGACACGTCCTTGATCTCGACCCGGTCGATCTGCACACCCCAGCCCACCGCCGGACTGTCGATCATCAGCTCCAGCCCCTGGTTGAGCTGCTCCCGGTTGGACAGCAGATCGTCCAGATCGCTCTTGCCGATGATCGAGCGCAGCGAGGTCTGCGCCATCTGGGAGACCGCGAACCGGTAGTCCTCCACCTCGATGATCGCGTTGGCCGGGTCCACGACCTTGAAGTACACGACCGCGTCCACCCGCACCGTGACGTTGTCCCGGGTGATGCCCTCCTGGGCCGGCACCGGCAGCGTCACGATCTGCATGTTCACCTTGCGCAGCCGGTCCACGAACGGCAGCACCATCGTGAAACCCGGCCCGCGGACGCCCTCCCGCAGCCGGCCGAAGCGGAAGACCACGCCCCGCTCGTACTGCTTCACCACCCGGGCCGCCACGCCCGTGTACACCATCACACCCGCGGCGGCGGCCGCCGCCGCTGTCAGCAGTTCTTCGACCATGACGGCCCCCTGCCGGATTCATACCTCTTACCTACGGTATGCCCTACAACCAGGAGGCGAACTCCAGCAGCAGCTCCGCGTCCCCGCGCCGCCCGGCGGCCAGCGCCCGCACCCCGGACTCCACCGCCCTGAACACCGTCCAGCCCCGCAGCCGCTCGCGGTCCACCTCCAGCGAGTCCGCGAGCCGGTGCACCCGCCGCCGGGCCCCGGCCGCCCCCGCCGAGGTGGCCATCTGGTCCTCCAGCCGGTCCCGCACCAGCCGGGCCAGGTCGTAGGCCCGCTCGCCCACCAGCGGGTCCGGGCCCACCGTCAGCCACGGCGCCCGCTCCCCGGCCAGTACCTTGCCCTGCCGGAAGTTCCCGTGCAGCAGCAGTTCCTCACCCGGCAGCGCCGTCAGCTCCGCGCGCACCGCCAGCGCCGAGTCCGCGAGCGCCCGCACCTCCGCGGGTGCGGCGCGCAGCGCCTCGCCCTGGCGGGCCGTGCGCTCGGCGACCGTCTCGAAGGGGTGACCGGGCGGCGGCTCCACCCACAGCCGTCGCAACGTGCCGCACGCCTCCAGCAGGGCCTTGGCGTCCGGCAGCGAACGCAGCGAGACCTCCGGGTGCAGCCGCTCCAGCAGCAGGGCCCCGTCCGCCTCGTGGTGGCGGGAGTCGAGGACCCGTACGGCCCCGAAACCGCCCCAGTGGGCGAGCGCCGCCAGCTCCCGGTCCGGCCGGGCCCCGGGCGGGGCAAGCTTGAGGGCGGCCGGGGTGCCGTCGGCGTACCGGACGAGGACCACCAGGCTGCTGCGGCCGCCCGGGGCCTGGACCCGCTGGGCCATGACCTGCCGCCGGTGCAGCGCCTCCTCGGTGAGCTCGGGCAGGCGCCCCAGCCACTGGGTGGCCCGCTCCTCCTCCGGCAGCTCGCCGAGCGCCCGTACAAGCCGCTGCGGCGGTTCGAAAGCCATGCGTGCGTGATCCCTTTCAGCTGGTGGGAGCTCGGTCGGAGCGTTCCGTGAGCCCAGGGAAGGCTACGCCGCTGCCGCGCCAGCGTGCCGCGCGGACGGCCGCGGCGCTCAGCGCGTCGGCCGCCTCGCGGCGCAACCGGCCGTCCGCCGCCCGCACCAGATCGGAGTACGCGCCCGCCACCCGGTCCTCGATCACGGCGGCCAGCCGCGTGGTGTCGTCGGGGGTGCGCAGCTCGAAGGGCAGGGCGTACGCCGCCTCGGCGGCCACGGGCGCGCCGCCCAGCTCGCGCACCGTGCGGGTGAGCGCGTCGCGCCGGGCCACGTGGGTGCCGTACGCGTCGCGGGCCTCGGTGGCGCGGTCCGCCGCGACCCGGGCGCCGATCACCCCGTACCCGTACGCCGCCGCGTGCTCGGCGGCCAGGGCGGCCTGGGCGGCCTGCAACGCACGGCCGGCGGGGGAGGGTTCGGGCTTCACGAGGCGGCTCCGGGGGTGGAGGTGAGCAGGTACGCGTGGACGGCGCCACAGGCGGCGACGGAGGCCAGCAGCCGGGCCAGTTCCCCGGGCGCCCCGGCCAGCGCGATGGTCCGCGCCTCCGACAGGCTCCGCTCGGCGTCGGCGAGGGCGCTCAGCGCCTCGGCGGGCTTCGGCGGGACGGCCTCACGGCTCGCCGCCGGGGGCGCGGACGCCGTGGCGGCGGCCGCGGAGCCGGAGGGCGAGGGGGAGGGCGAGGTGGCCGGGGTGCGGCCCCCGGCGGCCGGGGCCGGGAAGGCCAGGGCCGCCGAGTGCGCCGCGACGGCGGCCCGCAGCGGCGCGAGCCGCTCCGCCAGCGCGGGATGGACGGCGAGGGTGGCGTCGTATCGTTCGAGCAGCCGCGCACTGTCACGAACGGCGCCCTCCCGCATCCGCCGTTCGAGTGGAATCCCGGTGCTGTCCCCGGACGGGCCGCCCCCGCCGGTGCATCCGGCGAGCAGGGCGGCCCCGGCCGCGCCGGCGGCTCCGGTGAACAGGCTCCTTCGGGAGGGCCGGGGGGGCAGGGTCCAGGGCACGGCGCCGTCCTCGGGGGTGGTGTCTGGGCAGGGTGTGATCACGGTACCCGGGGGCCCGTCGGGAGAGCGGACGGCAACACCCTCCGCGACCGGATACCCTTTGACCTGACACGCGACGAAAACCACAACAGCACACGCGGCCGAGGAGTCACCCGGATGAGCACCACCCAGAGCGACAGGCTGCGCGGATTGCTGGAGCCGCTCGTCACCGCCAAGGGACTGGACCTCGAAGAAATCGAACTGTCCAAGGCGGGCAAGCGCCGCATGCTGCGGATCGTCGTGGACTCCGATGAGGGCGTGGAGCTGGACGCCTGTGCCGAGCTGAGCCGTGAGGCCTCCGACCTGCTCGACGCTTCCGACGTGATGGGTGAGGACGAGTACGTCCTCGAAGTCAGTTCCCCGGGTGCGGACCGGCCGCTCAGCGAGCACCGTCACTACGTTCGGGCGACCGGTCGTCTCGTGAAGTTTCAGCTGTCCGCCGACGGTGAAAAGGGTGCCGGTGAACTGGTCGCCCGCATCCTCGGCGTCGACGACGAGGGCCTGGACCTCGAAGTACCGGGTGTGAAGGGCCGCAAGGCGACCACCCGCCGCATCGCGTTCACCGACATCGCCAAGGCGCGTGTCGAGATCGAGTTCAACCGCAAGGACAAGAAGGAAGAGGAGGCGTAGCCGTGGACATCGACATGAGTGCCCTGCGGGGTCTGGTCCGGGAGAAGGAGATCTCCTTCGACCTGCTCGTCGAGGCGATCGAGTCGGCCCTCCTCATCGCTTACCACCGCACCGAGGGCAGCTTCCGGCGTGCCCGCGTCGTGCTCGACCGCACCAACGGTCACGTGGTCGTGTGGGCGAAGGAGGACCCGAGGGACCTCGAAGAGGGCCAGGAGCCCAAGGAGTTCGACGACACCCCGTCGGACTTCGGGCGGATCGCCGCGACGACCGCCAAGCAGGTGATCCTCCAGCGTCTGCGCGACGCCGAGGACGACCTGACCTTCGGCGAGTTCGCCGGCCGCGAGGGCGACGTCATCACCGGTGTCGTCCAGCAGGGCAAGGACCCCAAGAACGTCCTGGTCGACATCGGCAAGCTGGAAGCCATCCTGCCGGTGCAGGAGCAGGTCCCGGGTGAGGAGTACACGCACGGGCTCCGTCTGAAGACGTACGTCGTGCGCGTGGCGAAGGGTGTCCGCGGGCCTTCCGTGACCCTCTCGCGCACCCACCCCAACCTGGTGAAGAAGCTGTTCTCGCTGGAGGTCCCCGAGATCGCCGACGGCAGCGTCGAGATCTCCGCGATCGCCCGCGAGGCCGGTCACCGCACCAAGATCGCCGTCCGGTCCACCCGTTCGGGCCTGAACCCGAAGGGTGCCTGCATCGGCCCGATGGGCAGCCGCGTGCGCAACGTGATGGCCGAGCTGCACGGCGAGAAGATCGACATCGTCGACTGGTCGGACGACCCGGCGGAGATGGTCGCGAACGCCCTGTCACCCGCTCGGGTGAGCAAGGTCGAGGTCGTCGACTGGGACTCGCGTTCCGCCCGGGTGACCGTGCCCGATTACCAGCTGTCGCTCGCCATCGGCAAGGAGGGCCAGAACGCCCGCCTCGCCGCGCGGCTCACCGGCTGGCGCATCGACATCCGCCCGGACACCGAGGAGACCCCGGACCGGGACGGCGAGGGTGACGGCGACCGCGGTCACGACCGCGGTCACGACCGGACCCAGGACCGCGGTCACGACCGTGGCCAGCGCCGGGGCCGGGAATAAACCAGTACCGGCCGGAGGTTTCCGGGCGGTAGACAGGGACACGGAGCGGGGCCCGCAAGTGGAGGCCCGCTCGTGGATCACAACAACGTCCGTTCGATTTTTCACCTGAAGGGGTGAGGTCGGTACGGGGAGGTAGACTTAGGCGTGTCTGGCCGGACGCAAGCCCGCGCATGCCCCGAACGCACCTGTGTGGGGTGTCGGGAGCGAGCGGCCAAGAGCGATCTGCTGCGCATCGTGGCGGTCGGGGACGAATGCGTCCCCGATCCACGCGGTACGCTGCCCGGCCGGGGTGCTTACGTGCACCCTGCCGCGGTCTGCCTCGACCAGGCGGTCCGCCGCAGAGCGTTCCCCCGGGCCCTACGGTCCGCAGGAGCGCTCGACACGGCGGTACTGCGCACAGCTCTGGCCGCACTGGCCGAGGCGACACCGTAAGAAGAAGTACGGCACGGACATCCCGTGCGGTCAGGTACCTCGCGAGTTGGAAGTAGGTCGAGATTGCGATGAGCACTCGATGAGTACGCGATGAGTACGCCCATGAAGTAGCGACGGTCCGGCGTAACCCGGACCTAAAAGGAGCGAAGTGGCTAAGGTCCGGGTATACGAACTCGCCAAGGAGTTCGGGGTGGAGAGCAAGGTCGTCATGGCCAAGCTCCAAGAACTCGGTGAATTCGTCCGTTCGGCGTCCTCGACGATCGAGGCGCCGGTTGTACGCAAGTTGACTGACGCACTGCAGGGGCCCGGCGGCAACGCCGGCAAGTCCGCTGCGAAGCCCGGCGCGCCCCGCAAGGCCGCGCCCGCCAAGCCCGCGGCGCCCTCCCCGGCCGCCGCGGCACGTCCTGCTGCCCCGAAGCCCGGTGCGCCGGTGGCCCCCAAGCCGCCCGTCGCCGAGGCTCCGGCCGTCAGCGCCCCGGTGACTCCGGCCGCCCCCGGCCCGCGTCCCGGTCCCAAGGCTCCGGCCGCCCCGAAGCCCGCTCCGGCGGCTCCCGTGGCGACCGAGTTCTCCGCGCCTCCGGCGGCCCCGGCCGCCCCGGCGCGCACCGAGCGTCCCGCCGCGGCCCCCGGCCCCCGTCCGGCGCAGCAGCGTCCGGCGCAGGGTCAGGGCGGTGCCCGTCCCGGCGCCCCGCGTCCGGCCGGCGCCACGCCCGGTGCCCAGGCCCCGCGCCCCGGTGGCGCTCAGGCCCCGCGTCCCCAGGGCGCCCGTCCGGCCGGTCCCCGTCCGGGCAACAACCCCTTCACCTCCGGCGGCTCCACCGGCATGGCGCGCCCCCAGGCGCCCCGTCCGGCCGGCGCTCCCCGTCCCGGTGCCCCCGGCGCCGGCGGCGGCCAGGGTGCTCCGCGTCCGCAGGGCGGCCCCGGTGGCGCCCCGCGTCCGCAGGGTCCCGGCGGCGCCCGCCCGACCCCGGGCGGCATGCCCCGTCCGCAGGGCGGCGCCCCGCGTCCCGGTGGTGCTCCCGGCGGTAACCGTCCGAACCCGGGCATGATGCCGCAGCGTCCGGCTGCCGGTGGTCCCGGTCCCCGTCCCGGTGGCGGCCCCGGTGGCCGTGGTCCCGGTGCGGGCGGTCCCCGTCCCGGTGGCGCCGGTCGTCCCGGCGGCGGCTTCGCCGGTCGTCCGGCCGGTCCGGGCTCGCGTCCGGCGGGCGGCGGCTTCGGCGGCCCGCGTCCGGGTGGCGGCGGCTTCGGCGGCGGTCCGGCCGGTGCCGGTGGCGGCGGTCGTCCCGGCTTCGGCGGGCGTCCCGGTGGTCCCGGTGCCCGTGGTGGCACGCAGGGTGCCTTCGGCCGTCCCGGCGGTCCGGCCCGTCGTGGCCGCAAGTCCAAGCGTCAGAGGCGCCAGGAGTACGAGGCCATGCAGGCCCCGTCGGTCGGCGGCGTGATGCTGCCCCGCGGCAACGGCGAGACCGTTCGCCTGTCGCGCGGTGCGTCCCTCACCGACTTCGCGGAGAAGATCAACGCCAACCCGGCGTCGCTCGTCGCCGTGATGATGAACCTCGGCGAGATGGTCACGGCCACGCAGTCCGTCTCCGACGAGACCCTCGAAATGCTGGCCGGCGAGATGAACTACCAGGTTCAGATCGTCAGCCCGGAGGAAGAGGACCGCGAGCTCCTCGAGGGCTTCGACATCGAGTTCGGCGAGGACGAGGGCGGCGAGGAATACCTCATGCCGCGTCCGCCGGTCGTCACCGTCATGGGTCACGTCGACCACGGTAAGACCCGCCTGCTCGACGCCATCCGCAAGACGAACGTCGTCGCGGGCGAGGCCGGCGGCATCACCCAGGGCATCGGTGCCTACCAGGTGGGCACCGAGGTCAACGGCGAAGACCGCAAGATCACCTTCATCGACACCCCGGGTCACGAGGCGTTCACCGCCATGCGTGCCCGTGGTGCGAAGTCGACCGACATCGCGATCCTCGTGGTCGCGGCCAACGACGGCGTCATGCCGCAGACGATCGAGGCGCTCAACCACGCCAAGGCCGCCGGCGTCCCGATCGTCGTCGCGGTCAACAAGATCGACGTCGAGGGTGCCGACCCGGTCAAGGTGCGCGGTCAGCTCACCGAGTTCGGTCTGGTCGCCGAGGAGTACGGCGGCGACACGATGTTCGTCGACATCTCCGCCAAGCAGGGTCTGCACATCGACTCCCTGCTGGAGGCCGTCGTCCTCACCGCCGACGCCTCGCTCGACCTGCGCGCCAACCCCGAGCAGGACGCTCAGGGTATTGCGATCGAGTCCCACCTCGACCGTGGCCGCGGTGCCGTCGCCACCGTCCTCGTCCAGCGCGGTACCCTCCGCGTCGGCGACACGATGGTCGTGGGCGACGCCTACGGCCGTGTGCGCGCCATGCTCGACGACAAGGGCAACAACATCGAGGAAGCGGGTCCCTCGACCCCCGTCCTGGTCCTGGGTCTCACCAACGTCCCCGGCGCCGGCGACAACTTCCTCGTCGTCGACGAGGACCGCACCGCCCGTCAGATCGCCGAGAAGCGTGCTGCGCGTGAGCGCAACGCCAACTTCGCCAAGCGCGTCCGCCGGGTGTCCCTGGAAGACCTCGACTCGGTCCTCAAGGCCGGTCTGGTCCAGGAACTCAACCTCATCATCAAGGGCGACTCGTCCGGTGCGGTCGAGGCCCTGGAGTCCTCGCTGCTCCAGCTCGACGTCGGCGAAGAGGTCGACATCCGCGTCCTGCACCGCGGTGTGGGTGCGGTCACCGAGTCGGACATCTCGCTGGCGATGGGCTCCGACGCCATCGTCATCGGCTACAACGTCCGTGCCGTGGGCCGTGCCGCGCAGATGGCGGACCGCGAGGGCGTCGACGTCCGCTACTACTCGGTGATCTACCAGGCCATCGAGGAGATCGAGGCGGCCCTGAAGGGTCTGCTCAAGCCGGAGTACGAAGAGGTCGAGCTCGGTACGGCGGAGGTCCGCGAGATCTTCCGCTCGTCCAAGCTGGGCAACATCGCGGGTGTCCTCATCCGCTCCGGCGAGGTCAAGCGCAACACCAAGGCGCGGCTCCTGCGCGATGGCAAGGTCATCGCCGAGAACCTCACCATCTCCGGTCTGCGCCGCTTCAAGGACGACGTCACCGAGATCCGCGAGGGCTTCGAGGGTGGTATCAACCTCGGTTCCTTCAACGACATCAAGATCGACGACGTCATCGCGACGTACGAGATGCGCGAGAAGCCCCGCGCGTAAGCGCGAGGCGGTTCGCACCGTGTCGTAGTCAGCTGTAACACCGGGGCCGGTCGGCGGAATATCCGTCGATCGGCCCCGGCCGTTGCGTGTACGGTTCTGGTGACCGGCCGCTCGCGCGACCGGGAGATCCCTCCGGGCGACGGCCCGGCGGGCCACCTAACCCGCACCGGCGGGACATCCGGAACTGCATGTACGTGGGGACTCTGTCCTTCGATCTGCTCCTCGGCGACGTCCACTCGCTGAAGGAGAAACGCTCCGTCGTCCGGCCCATCGTCGCCGAGCTCCAACGAAAGTTCTCCGTGAGCGCGGCCGAGGTGGGCGACCAGGACCTGCACCGCAGGGCCCGTATAGGGGTCGCCCTGGTGAGTGGGGACGCGGGGTTCGTGTCGGACGTGCTCGACCGCTGTGAGCGGCTGGTCGCGGCGCGTCCGGAAGTGGAACTGCTGTCCGTGAGGCGGCGGCTCCACGGTGATGAAGACTGATTGCTTGTCTGCAAGGAAGAAGGAGACGGACCAGTGGCCGACAATGCGCGGGCGAAGAAGCTGGCGGACCTCATCCGGGAGGTGGTGGCCGAGAAGCTGCAGCGCGGCGTCAAGGACCCCCGCCTCGGTACGCACGTGACCATCACGGACACCCGGGTCACCGGCGACCTGCGGGAGGCCACGGTCTTCTACACGGTCTACGGCGACGACGAGGACCGGGCCAGCGCGGCCGCGGGTCTCGAAAGCGCCAAGGGCGTACTGCGCTCCGCGGTCGGCCGGGCGGCGGGAACCAAGTTCACGCCCACCCTGACCTTCGTCGCGGACGCCCTCCCGGAGAACGCCAAGACCATCGAGGACCTCCTCAACAAGGCGCGCGCCTCCGACGCCCAGGTGCGGGAGGTCTCCTCCGGCGCCCAGTACGCCGGCGACGCCGACCCGTACAAGAAGCCGGGCGACGAGGACGACGAGGACGCAGCCGCGGAATGAGCACCGACGCAGGGAAGACTCCGGACGGCCTTGTCATCGTCGACAAGCCGTCCGGCTTCACTTCGCACGACGTGGTCGCCAAGATGCGCGGGATCGCCAAGACCCGTCGCGTCGGCCACGCCGGCACCCTCGACCCGATGGCGACGGGCGTCCTCGTCCTCGGCGTGGAGAAGGCCACCAAGCTCCTCGGCCACCTCGCCCTGACGGAGAAGGAGTACCTCGGGACCATCCGTCTCGGGCAGTACACCCTCACGGACGACGCGGAGGGCGAGATCACGTCGTCCGCCGATGCCTCCGGGGTGACCCGCGAGGCGGTGGACGCGGGCATCGCCAAGCTGACCGGGGACATCATGCAGGTCCCGTCGAAGGTCAGCGCGATCAAGATCAAGGGCGTGCGCTCCTACAAGCGCGCACGCGACGGCGAGGACTTCGAGATCCCGGCCCGGCCGGTGACCATCTCGTCGTTCCAGGTGTACGACATGCGGGAGGCGGAGGCCGAGGACGGCACCAAGGTCGTCGACCTCGTCGTCTCCGTGGTCTGCTCCAGCGGTACGTACATCCGCGCCCTCGCCCGCGACCTGGGCGCCGACCTCGGCGTGGGCGGCCACCTCACGGCGCTGCGGCGCACGCGGGTGGGCCCGTACAAGCTCGACCGCGCGCGGACTCTGGACCAGCTCCAGGAGGAGCTGACCGTGATGCCGATCGGCGAGGCGGCGGCCGCCGCCTTCCCGCGCTGGGACCTGGACTCCCGGAGGGCCTCGTTGCTCGCCAACGGGGTCCGGATCGACATGCCGGACGAGTACCAGGACGGCCGGACGGTCGCCGTCTACGGGCCCAAGGGGCAGCTGCTCGGGCTCGTGGAGAGCAAGAACGGCAAGGCGAAGTCCCTCGCGGTCTTCGTCTGACCCGGTCCTGCGACCCGCCTGCGCGCCGACCGCGCGTTGACGTGGAGCGGTGAGCGCACGGTGACTGCCGCTCACCGCTCCACGACCCCCCTCGGGTAGGTCTCTATCCACCCGGAGCCCCGTATTCACCCGTCCGAGCAGGCGCTCGGAGTGAATGCGGGGAGCGTAAGGGGGCGCTTTCGCCCCGCGTGCTTTTCGTGCTGATCTTCACTTGCCTACCGTCGTGACCAGGGGTCCCGCGGCAGGGGAGTGGTGCGGCGATGACGGACGAGGTCACCGGCGGTACGAGGAGTTGCGGGGCCGAGCCCCGGACGGACTTCGGCGCGGACTCCGGCGCCGACTCCGGCGTGGGCTTCGGCACGCGCGTGGGCACGCGCCTCGCCCCGGACGCCCCCGGGGACGCGGCAGGGGACGCGGCAGGGGACTTCCCCGCTGACTGCGACGGGGCGGGACCGTGGGCCGGTGCCGGCACCGGCGCGCGGGGCTCGGTGGGGCTCGTGCTGGTCTGCGACGAGGCAGGGCGACCGCGCGGCAGCGGCTTCGTGGCCGACGACCGCGGCACGGTGATCACCAGCCACGCGGCCGTCCACGGACCGGCCCGGGTGGTGCTGCACGGCCCGGGGGACCGGAGCTGGTGCGCCGGCCCACAGGACGTGACCGCCCTGCCGGACCTCGGACTGGCCCTCGTGCGGACCGACGGGCTGGGGCTGCGGCCGCTGCCGGTCGCGATGCGCGAGGTGATCCCTCCGGGGACGTACGTACGCCTCCCCGCGCGGGGCTGGCGCCAGGCGCGGGTGCTCGCGGCCGGTGCGGAGGTCACCTACACCGCGGTCGGCCGCGCCCATCTCCTGCCCGCCAGCGTCGAGTTGGCGATCGGCACGGACGGCCGGGACGCCCTCGCGCGGGGCGCGGAGACCTGCGGGGGGCCGGTCCTCGACGCGGAGACCGGAGCGGTGCTCGCGGTTCTCGGCACCGCTCTCGGCACGGAGCACCGCTCCGCAAGCTTCGCCGTCCCCCTGCGCGCCTGCGCCGCGGCGGCGCCCGACGGTCCCCTCGCGGCCCTGCTGGCACGCAACTCCGCCACCGTTCCGGGGTACGGGGCCGACCTGAACCTCGCCGGCGTGCTGGAGCTGACCGCGATCACCCTCGGCTCGGCCTTCCTCCCGGCCCCCGGGTCCGCGCCCGGGTCCGCGCCCGGGTCCGGCACCGCCTCCGGATTCGCGCCTGGGGCCGCGCCCGGATTTGCGCCCGCGCCCGGCCCAGCGCACGGCGCTGGGCCGGAACCGGTGACACGTCCCGCGATCGCCGCCGGGCTGGCCGCCTTCACCACCGGGGACCGCCAGGTCCTGGGCCTGGTCGGCGCCCCCGGCACGGGCCGCACCACTGCCCTCGCCGCCCTCGCCGCCGACCGCGCGCGCGGCCCCTTCCCCGCGCCGACGCTGTGGCTGCGCGGGGCCGACCTGAGGGGCGGGGACGCCTCCCTGGCCGACGCCGTGACACGGGCCCTCGAAGCCGCCGGCCGGATCGTCACCGCCGGCGGGGCCGGGCCCGTGCCGCCGGGTACGGCCGAGCGGGTGGCCGGGCTCGCGGCGGACGCCGGGCGGGCGCTGCTGGTCGTGCTGGATGCCCCCGAGGAGATGCCGCCGCAGCTCGCGCACCGCCTCGCGCCGTGGACCGGAGCCACTGCCGGGTGGCTGGGAGGGACCGGGGCCAGGCTGGTGGTCGCCGCCCGGCCCGAATACTGGGAGCGGGCGGGGCAGCTGTACCCGCCGGAGATGCTGCACGCCCCGGACCGGGCGGCCCGGCGGCTGTCCCCCGCGCTCCCGGTCGGGGACCTGACCCCGGACGAGGCGCGGACGGCGCGGGCCCGCCTCGGGATCCCGGACGACGCCGTGCGGGAGGCCGACGCCCGGCACCCCCTCACCCTGAGCCTGCTCGCCGGGATCCGAGCCGCCGAGGTCACGGCGGGCCGCCCGGGGCGCGACGAGGTGTTCGCGGCGCACCTGGACCTGGTGGCCCTGCGCGTGGCGGTCCGGATCGCCGTCGCCGACACCGCCCCGGCGCGGGGCCCCGAGGGCCCGAACCCCCCGGGCACACCCACCGCAGGTCCCCGGGCCCGTACCGGCACCGGCGCACCCACCGGTGCCGCGCACCCCGGGCCCCCTCCGCCGACCGGCCCCACCCTCCGCCGACACGCCCGCGGCGGCGTGGACGCCGGTGGGTGGTACGCCGCGGGAACGGGCCCTGGCGACGGGTACCCCGGGGGCGTGGACCCCGGTGGCGCGCAGGCTGGGGGAACGGGCCTTGGCGGCGGGTGCTTCGGTGGCCCGGATTCCGGTGGCGCGTATGCCGGGGGTGCGGGCTTCGGCGGAGGGTACCTCGGTGGCCCCGACCCCGGCGGCGCGAATGCCGGCGGCATGGACCCCGTGAGCCGGTCCGCGGACGGGACGCCCGGTACCGGCGGTGCTCCGGGGGCGGGCCCCCGGTCCGCCGGCGGCCCACCCGGTGGCGTCCGGGGTGACGGGGAGCGGATCCGCCGGGGGACCGCCCCGGACGGCGGGATCCCGCGCCCGCGGCCGGCGGGATCGCCCGGTGCCCGGCCGGAGGCCGGTGACGGATCCGGCCCGGCCGGGCCCAGCGCCCCGGGACCCGCCGGGGCCGATGGCCGTGGCGCGGGTTGCCCGGGAGCCGATGGCGGCGCCTCGGGACCGGCGGGGGCCGAGGGCTGTGACTCGGGCCGTCCGGGGGCCGATGGCGGTGGCGCGGGCGGTCCATCGGCCGAGGGTCGTGATCCGGACGGTCCGTGGGCCTGTGGTGGTGGTGGCGATGGCGCCGGCCGTCCATGGGCCGAGGGCCGTGACCCCGGACCCGCGGAGGCCGCGGGCGGCGCAGGCGCCGGCCGGGGGGTGGTGTACGGGCCCGGGGTGCGGCGGCTCGCCGCGCGGGTGGCCGGGCGGGTGCACGAGGCCGCCCGGCGCTGCCTCGGCCCCGGGCAGGGCCAGCTGGACCGGGCCTCCTTCGAGGAACTGTTCCCCTGGCGCACCGGCTGGGCCTCCGCCGTCCTCACCGAGGGCCTGCTCGTCCCCGCGGGCCCTGGCTACCGCTTCGCGCACGAGGAGCTCTCCGACTGGCTGCAGGCGGCCCACCTCGACGTTCCCACCGCCCTCGACACCCTCGTCCACCACGGCCCCGTCACCCCCGGCCCGCCCGTGCCCCGGCACCGCATCGGACCCGTCCTGGAGGCCCTGCGGCGGCTCCCGCCCGCCGAGACCCGGGGTGTGCTGACCCGCCTGGTCGGCGCCCTCAACACCTTCACGGAACAGCCGGCGGAGCCGGACGGCCCCGTGCACCCCGACCGCCTCTGGTGGGCCGCCCGGCTGCTGCGCGGCACCCTGCTCTGCGCCCCCGACGCCGCCCCCCAACTCCCCGTCCTGCACGCCCTCGCCGAGCACGTGGCCCGGGCGGGCCCCGGGGAGTTCGGCGGCTGGTTCTGGAACCGGCTCCGGCTGCCCGAGTCCGACCGGCTCGACCTGCTGCGCCGCCTGCTGCCCTCCGACCACCACTACCTGGAGGCCGCCGCCCGCCGCCTCGTCCGTGCCCCGCAGCTCGTCCTGCCCCTGGTCTGCGCCTGGTTCACCGACGAACGCCGCCTGCGCGGACGCCCCGGAGCCACCGTCGCCACCGCCGCCCAGGCCCTCCTGCACACCCACCGGGCCCTGGCCGTCGACGACCTCACCGAGGCCCTCGTCGGCGCCGGGCACCCCCGCGCCGACGAACTGCTCGCCGTCCTCGCCGAGGACGAGCCCTCCGCCCTGTCCCGCGCCGTCGACCGCTGGGCACACGACGAGCGTCCCGGCCGCCGCGTGGCCGCGGCCGCGTACGCCCTCGCCACCGCACCCCACGTGCGCAGCACCGCGGACCGCGAGCTGCTGCGCCACGCCGCCCAGGCGCTGCTCGCCCGCCCCGGCGACGCCCCCCTGCACGGCAGCGCCCTTGCCGTGCTGCTGCGCGACCCCCAGGTACGGGCCCGCTACCTGCCCGACGCCCTCGACTGCTTCCGCGACCCCGGGAGCGGCACCCGGCTGCCCGCCTCCGCGCTGGTCGCCGCCCTGCCCGTACTGCCCGACCCGGACGCCGTGTTCGCCGCCCTGCGGGCCCGCGCCGACGGTGAGGTGCTGCGCGCGCTGGCCGCGCTGACCACTCCGGGGCTGGCCCGGCGCGCCGGCGACCTCGTACGGGACCACCTGGCCGGCCACCCCGAGGACGCCCCGCACGCCGCCGCGTTCGTCGACCGGCGCCTGGAGCAGGGACCGGCCGCCGGGCCCGTGATGCGGGCCCTCGTCCTGGACCTGCTGCGCACGGCCCCGTCGCCGGTACGGTCCGAGCTGGCCCGGGTGCTGGCCGCGCCGGGCGGGGAGCCCTCGCGGACGCTGCGCGGCGAGCTGGCCGACGTACTGCTGCGCGAGGAGGCCGATCCGTCGGTCCTGGGCGCCTTCCTGGAGGCCCTCGCCGCCGCGGCCCCCGTACGGCCCGAGGAGCGCACCCGGGAGCTGCTCCGGCGGACCGGCCGCCGGCTGCTGCGGGCCCCCGGCGGGCCCGTCGTCTTCGAGCACCGCACGGTGGAGCTGGCCCGCGCCGATCCGGCGTTCGGGGCGCTGGTGGCACGCTGGCTCACGGATGCGCAGGCCGATGCCGCGGCCCTCCTCGGACCCGGTGCCCGGCGTACCGTGGAGACCCTCAGCAGGGCCGCCCCGGACGTCACATGAGGCGGCCCGGCCCTCAGCCGGACGCCGATGCGGGGCCCCGGCCACCGGCATGGCAGTCTTAGACCTGCAATCGGTACAGGGACTACACGGGTTCGGGCGAGGAGCGGTCACAGTGCAGCGCTGGCGTGGCTTGGAGGACATCCCCCAGGACTGGGGACGCAGCGTCGTCACCATCGGCTCCTACGACGGCGTGCACCGGGGACACCAGCTGATCATCGGGCAGGCCGTCGCGAAGGCGCGCGCCCTCGGCGTGCCCTCGGTGGTCGTCACCTTCAGCCCGCACCCCAGCGAGGTCGTCCGGCCGGGCAGCCACCCGCCGATCCTGGCCCCCTACGACCGCCGCGCCGAGCTGATGGCCGGTCTCGGGGTCGACGCGCTGCTGATCCTGCCCTTCACGGCGGAGTTCTCGCAGCTGTCCCCGGCCGACTTCATCGTGAAGGTCCTGGTCGACAAGCTGCACGCGCGTGCCGTCATCGAGGGACCGAACTTCCGCTTCGGCCACCGGGCCGCCGGGAACGTCGACTTCCTGACCGAGCTGGGGGCCACGTACGACTACGAGGTCGAGGTCGTGGACCTGGTGGAGCGCGGCGGGGCGGGCGGCGGGGTGCCGTTCTCGTCCACCCTCGCGCGCAGGCTCGTCGCCGAGGGGGACATGGACGGCGCCGCCGAGATCCTCGGCCGCCCGCACCGGGTCGAGGGCGTCGTGGTGCGTGGTGCGCAGCGCGGGCGCGAGCTCGGCTACCCGACGGCGAACGTCGAGACCCAGCCGCACACCGCGATCCCGGCCGACGGGGTGTACGCGGGCTGGCTGACGGCGGACGGCGAGCGGATGCCGGCGGCGATCTCGGTCGGCACGAACGTGCAGTTCGACGCCACCGAGCGGACCGTCGAGGCGTACGCCATCGACCGCGTGGGCCTGGACCTGTACGGCATGCACGTGTCCGTCGACTTCCTCGCGTACGTGCGGGGGATGGCGAAGTTCGAGTCGCTGGACGGGTTGCTGGAGGCGATCGCCGACGACGTGAAGCGGGCGCGGGTGCTGACGGAGGCGTACGACTCCGAGCGCTGACGCGCCGCGCGAGCCGAGAGGGCCCGTACCGTCCTGGGGACGGTACGGGCCCTCTCGTTCGTCTGGTGTGTTCCGCCTCAGCCGAGGCGCGGGTCGCGCGGGGGCTGGCCCGGGGGCTGCGGATAGGGCTGGCCGGGCTGCGGATAGGGCTGGCCGCCGTACGGGGGCTGCTGCGGCTGCTGGTACGGGCCCGCCGGCTGCGGGGGCGGAGCCTGCGGGGCCTGCTGCTGGGGGTACGGCTGCTGCTGGGGCTGCTGGGGCTGCTGGGGCTGCTGGGCTTGCTGGGGTCCGCCCCAGTGCCCCTGCGCGCCCTGCTGCTGTGCGCGGACGAAGTCCTCGGCGACCAGCGCGGAGAGGGTGAAGTACGCCTCCCGGGTCTTGGGCCGCATCAGGTCCAGGTCCACCTCGGCGCCGGCCGCCAGGTGTTCGTCGAAGGGCACCACGACGACCCCGCGGCAGCGGGTCTCGAAGTGCTGCACGATGTCCTCGACCTTGATCATCTTGGCGGTCTCGCGAACCCCGGAGATGACGGTGATCGAGCGCGAGACCAGGTCGGCGTACCCGTGGGCGGACAGCCAGTCGAGGGTGGTGCTGGCGCTGCTCGCGCCGTCCACCGACGGGGTCGAGATGATGATCAGCTGATCGGCCAGGTCCAGGACCCCGCGCATGGCGGAGTAGAGGAGCCCGGTGCCCGAGTCGGTGAGGATGATCGGGTACTGGCGGCCGAGCGTCTCGATGACGCGGCGGTAGTCCTCGTCGTTGAAGGTCGTCGAGACCGCCGGGTCCACGTCGTTGGCGATGATCTCCAGGCCCGAGGGGGCCTGCGAGGTGAACCGCCGGATGTCCATGTACGAGTGCAGGTAAGGGATCGCCTGGACCAGGTCGCGGATCGTCGCGCCGGTCTCGCGGCGGACGCGGCGGCCGAGGGTGCCGGCGTCGGGGTTCGCGTCGATGGCCAGGATCTTGTCCTGGCGCTCGGTGGCGAGGGTCGCGCCGAGGGCGGTGGTGGTCGTGGTCTTGCCGACGCCGCCCTTGAGGCTGATGACGGCGATGCGGTAGCAGGACATCACCGGAGTGCGGATCAGTTCGAGCTTCCGCCGGCGGTCGGCTTCGGCGGCCTTGCCGCCGAAGCGGAAGGCGGAGCGGGTGGGCTTGGGCTTCTGCTTGGCGCGGATCAGGCGGTCGGAGGACAGTTCGACGGCGGCGGTGTAGCCCAGCGGCGCGCCGGGTCCCTGGCCGGGCTGCTGCTGGTACGGGCCCTGCGGCGGCTGCGGCTGCGGCGGTTGTGGCTGCGCGGCCTGCTGCTGGGGCCACGGGGCGACGGGGGCCTGCGGCGTCGCCTGAGGTGTCGCCTGCGGCGGGAAGCCGTAGCCCTGCGGGGGCTGGGCCTGGGGCTGCTGCTGGCCAACGGGCGGGAACCCGTACCCCTGAGGCGGACCCGAGGACGGGAACGCGGGCGGCAGCGGAGGCAGTTCACCCCCGGGGCCGGGTCCCCCGAACGGAGTATCCGCGGGAGAGGGTGCGGCGGCGTACGGCCCCGGCGGGGCGTCCTGGGGCGCCTTGACGTCCTCGGCGGGCGTGGCGGTCCGGGGCGCCGCGGGGGCCTCGGGCAGTTCGGGCACGACGATGGGCTCCACCACCGGCACCCGGAACGGGGCGTCCGCCGCCGCTTCCCGGGGCTGGTCCGGGGCGGGCGCGTCGGCGTGGGCCGTGCCATCGGAAACCGGGGACTCCGCCGTGTCCGGAGATCCGGCGGGTCCCTCCGGGGGCGTCGGCGGCGCGTCGGCGGGAGTCGGACTCCCCGCCGGGCCCGGGTGGACGGGCGGGGCCGCCGCGTCGGCCGGGGCCTGACCGGGGAACGGCGCCGGGGTCTGCCCCTGCGCCGGGTAGGGGGCCGCAGCGGCACCCGGGAACGCCGGCACGGCATCGGCCGGAGCCGGGTAGGCGGCCGGACCCTGAGCCGGGAACGCCGGCGGCACGACGGCCGGAGCAGGGGCCTGCGCCGCGAACGGCGGCGCGGCGTCGGCCTGGCCCGGGTAGGCGGGCGGGGTCGGCGCGTCGGTCGGGAAGGCGGCCGGAGCCGCGCCCGGGTAGGCCTGCGGGGCGTCGCCCGGGGCAGGGAAGGCGGCCGGAGCCGCGCCCGGGGCCGCCGCGTCGGCCGGGGCCGGGAAAGCGGCCGGTCCCTGCGCCGGGAAGGAAGGCGGGACCGCGTCGGCCGGTCCCTGCGCCGGGAAGGAAGGCGGGACCGCGTCGGTCGAGGCCGGGAAGGAAGGCGGGACCGCGTCGGTCGAGGCCGGGAAGGAAGGCGGGACCGCGTCGGTCGAGGCCGGGAAGGAAGGCGGGACCGCATCCGCCGACGCCGGGAACGCGGGCAGCGCCGCCTCGGCCGCCGACGGCGTGTCGGACGGGGTGCGAGGGACCGGCGGGGCGATCCGCATCGTCGGCGGGGAGACCACGTCCGACGGCCGGTGGGGTTCGAATCCGCTGCCCTCGGGCAGCCCCGGCAGCCCCGGAACCGGCGCGGCCGGTGCCGCCGCGCCCTGCGTGTACCAGGCCGGCGGGGTGTAGTCGATGGTGAACTCGCCCGTCACATCGGGCTCCGCGTCGGACTGATCGTCCGTCGGGACGTCCCACGTCCCGCCGCGCCTCTCGTTCCGATCGCCGCTCACTGGTCCTCCTGGTCTGTCGAACACCGGTCGGGCGCCCAACTCGACGCCGCGCCCGCGCTCAGCCTAATCGCGCCCCGTGACCCCGAGGCCCCCGAGGTCGCGCCCCCGCACTCCTGCCTACAGGCCACCCGCGCCCTGAGCAACCGTCATGACGCACCACCGTCTCAGTCGATGCGCCGCGCCGCGCCCAGCAGGCCCGTCTCCGTTTCCGTGCCCTGCGTCATCACGAACTTCCGGTCCCGCGGCGTACACCACAGCGTCACCCCGTCCCCGAGCGTCGGCAGGGACTCCACCGCCGCCCGCGGCAGCCCCATCAGGACTCCGATCCGGTCCGCCTCGTCGGGGGACACCCGCTGCACCCCCACCAGCGCGGAGTTCCGCAGCAGCCGCGGAGCCGTCGGGCTCAGGTACGGCAGCAGGGTCAGCACCGACTGCCACGGCCCCGACACCACCCGTCCGCGCGGCGGCCGCATCCCGCAGTCCCGGATCACCAGCACCGGACTGCCCGCCGAGGCGCCCTGCGGCGGCACCCGGCCCACGTCGTGCAGGGTCACGCACTGCTGCCCGCCGCCGGCCGCCTGCGCCAGCCCGGACCACACCTGCCCGCGCCCGGTCTCCACCGCGACCCGGGCCCCGGTCGCCGCCGTCCGCAGGGCCAGCACCTGGGCCGTCCACAGGCCGCCGATCAGCGTGACCTCGTACGGCGTGGGCCGGTTCACGCCGAGCACCGCCGGACGACCCTCCGCGTCCACGCCGATGACGACCCCGTCGTCGCCGACGGGCAGTGCCAGGGCGTCCAGATCGCCCGCCGGGACCACGTGCCGCTCCCGGCGCGGCCCGATCAGCCCGAAACCGCCCCTGACCGCGTTCCTCGCCGAGCCCGTCACCGCGCACCTCCCAACGGCAGCGAGGCCAGCAGCCCCGGCACCTGTTCCCGGTCCAGCCGGACCAGTCCCGTCCGCACGCCCCGCGCGGTCCGCTCCAGTTCCCGCCGGGCCGCGACGAGCTCCTCGTCGCTGCGCCCGGTCACCCGGACGTGCCCGGTCAGCGTCACGCCCCGCCGCTCGGCCGGGGCCATCGTCAGGCTGAAGTTCGTCGCCAGCGCGGGCAGCGAGGTCAGCAGGGCCACGAACTGCGGCAGCCCCGCCCCCGTACCGCCCAACTGCGGCCAGCGGGCTATCCAGTACGTGGTGTGCCGCCGGTCGTCGCAGCGCCAGGTCCGCGGGGTCTCCTCCGTGCGCCGGCCCGTGCTCGCCGCACGTCCCGCCTGGGTGATCGCCATCGGGTTCGCGCAGGAGGAGGTCGCGAGCGCGCCCGTCAGCTCCTGCTCCGTCAGCACGGCGGCCCGGAACCCGGCCCCGGCCAGCCGGCTCGCCAGCTGGTCCGCGACCCGCACCAGACACCGCTGGGCCCCCGCCAGACCGCCGCCGCGGGCGGCGACGGCCTCCGGGCACAGCTCGGGGTCGAGCTTGAGCGCGATCCACGTCAGCCGCACGGCCGGGGCTCCCGTCCGGGCCTGGAGCGGGCCGTAGTTGAGCGTGGCCATCGACCGGGCGGGCAGGTGCGGGGCCGGAGCGGGCTGCGTGTGCTGGACGAGCTGCGCCGACTCCAGCCGGATGCCGTCCACCTCCAGGACGTCCCGTACGGCGGACAGCGGGAGCGGTCGCGCCCCCCGGTCCGGCCGCAGCGCGGTGGCGTCCATGTCCACCTGGACCACCGCCGTCAGGAAGGTCCCGTCGCCGACCATGCCCACCGGCCGCCGGTCACGGTCGCTGAAGGTCAGCGTCCGCAGTGCGGGATCGGCCTCGACCAGCGGGGCCAGCCCAGGCTCGGTCCCGGCGGGCACCGTGAGCGAGGCGGACCTGCGGCGCCGGGCCCGCAGCGCGAGCGCGCCGCCGATCCACTCGGGCAGGGACCGCTGGTGGCGGCGTACGACGGCCAGCAGCACCAGGACGAGGGCCAGGACGCCGGCGGGCACCAGCAGCAGCGGCTCCACCACCCACGCCGCCAACAGGACGGCAGCGGCGAGCTGGAGGAGGACGAGCTGTTGCAATCGGAACGGTCCGAACCGGCCCGGGCTCGACTTCGGATGCGGCGTCACCCCGCCCCGTGCGGGTGCGGCCGCGGCCGCCTGCGGCTCCGTCGCGGTGGCCCTCACTCGCGCACCTCCCCATCAGGGGGGCGGACCCGGCGCGTCCGGCACCGCGCGGCAGCGGCCGCCGGCTCCGGAACCTCCCCGATCCACCCCAACTAGGCTTGATTTCCCCGGTCCTGAAGGCGCTGAGCGGACTTCCCAGCCCACCTGCTCCCTGCCGACCCTCCGTCAAGAGGCATAGTAGGTCCCCGGTCCGACAACCAAGGCCCGGGGAGCGGCCCCACCGACCGGGCCGTGCGGGGAGAAGCAGGCGGTCATGGCATCACGACGTGATGAGCTCAACGCGTACACCTTCGCGAAGCGGCGCACCGTGGCCGCGTTCCTGCAGCCCTCGGCCACCGGTTCCGAGGAGGGTGCGCCCAGGCCGCTGCGCGCCATCGTGCCCGGGGTCGTGATCGGGGCGCTCGTGGTCGCGGGCTTCGGAGCCTGGGGCATGTTCAAACCGCAGGCGCCCAAGGGCTGGGACGAGCCCGGCGCCACCGTCATCGTCGGCAAGCAGTCGACGACCCGGTACGTGGTCCTGACCACCAAGGTCGGCGGCAAGGACCAGACCCGGCTGCACCCCGTGCTCAACCTGGCCTCCGCGCGGCTCCTCCTCGACCCGCAGAAGTTCAAGGTCGTCCAGGTCGAGGACAAGGTGCTCGACGCGGGCAAGCCCCCGCGCGGCCCCATCATCGGCATCCCCTACGCCCCCGACCGGCTCCCCGCGAAGCAGGACGCCGGCAAGGCCAAGCGGTGGGCCGTCTGCCAGCAGCCCGGCGGCAACGGCCGGGGCGTCCAGACGGCGGCGTTCGTGCTCGCCGACCGCGAGGCCCCACTGCTCGACGACGCCCGCCGCACCGCCGACGGGCAGGTGCTGTACGTGCAGAGCACCGGCGGGGCCAAGGAGCGCTTCCTCGTGGACGCGACGGGCACGAGGTACCGCTTCCCGGAGGGCAAACCGGACTCCGCGACCCTCACCACCGCCCTGGTCGGCACCGGCGCCACCCCGCAGCCGGTCACCGAGGAGTGGCTCGCCACCCTCAACGCGGGCGACGACCTGGCCTTCCCGCAACTGCCCGGCACCCCGGGCGCGAACGCGGCGGTCCCCGGCCTGGGCGCGGCCGACGCCAAGGTCGGCATGGTGGTGACCGCCCAGACCGGCTCCGGTACGCAGCACTACGTCGTCCTGCCCGACCGGGTCGCCCCCGTCTCGGAGTTCGTGGCCTGGTTGCTGATCTCCTCGCCCGCCACCGACAGCCTCAACATGCACGGCAAGGCCCACGAGATCGACCTGCAGTCCCTGGGCCCCGACGCGCCCCCCTTCAAGGACGAGGCCCGGTGGCCGCGCAGCCGCGGAAAGCAGGTCAACCGGGTCGCCGACGCTCCCGGCGCCCCGCAGGGTGCCGAACGGCGCGACACCGTCTGCAGCGTGCTGCGCTCGGTCGACGGGCAGGGCAACCAGACGCTGAGCACCTGGGCCGGAACCGGCTTCCCCGTCGACATCGCCGCGAGCGGCACCAGTTCCTACGTCACCCCCGGCACCGGCCTGCTCTACACCCAGGTCCAGGGCCGCCAGACCACCGCCGGCGGGTCGCTGTTCCTGGTCACCGACACCGGCCTGCGCTACGCCGTGCAGGCCAACGGCGACAGCGACGCCGCACAGTCGAAGATCGGCGCGCCCGATCCGCAGGCCCCGGGCGGGGCCGGCGACGGCCGCCCCGAGGCCAGCCAGGCCCAGATCCGGCTCGGCTACGGCGGGGTCGTACCCGCCATGGTGCCGATCGCCTGGTCGGAGTTCCTCTCCAAGGGGCCCCGCCTCGACACCAACTCCGCCCGTCAGCCGCAGGGTTCATGAGGAGGACGCCCGTGCCGCAGACGCCCCGTGCCGTGCTGGCGGGCACCGCGCTGGCCCTCGTGGCGGCGTACGGTGCCGGAGTCGGCGCCGCGCCCGGCGCCCGGCCCGCGCCGCCGGCCCCGCCCCCGTACGCCCTGGGGCTCGCCGGGGCGGGGGAGTGCACCTTCCCCATGAAGAAGCAGATCGCCGACCGGCCCTGGGCCCTCCAGCGGCTCATGCTGGACGCGCTGTGGGCGCGGACCAGGGGCAAGGGCGTCCGTGTCGCGGTCATCGACACCGGCGTGGACCGCGCCAACCCACAGCTCTCCGGCGCCCTCGACCCCGGCGCCGGCCGGGACTTCCTCGATCCCAAGGGCGGCGACGGCACCAACGACACCGTCGGGCACGGCACCAAGGTCGCCGGCCTGATCGCGGCCCGTCCCCAGGAGGGCACCGGCTTCGTCGGCCTGGCCCCCGAGGCCACCGTCATCCCCATCCGGCAGAACGACGGACAGGGCAACGGCAACGCCGCCACCCTCGCCCAGGCCATCGACCACGCCGTGGCCAAGGGTGCCCAGGTCATCAACATCTCCCAGGACACCGACGCCCCGCTCACCCCCGACTCCGACCTGGGCAAGGCCGTCCAGCGGGCCCTGGACGCCAAGGCGGTGGTCGTCGCCTCGGCCGGCAACGACGGCCTGAACGGCCAGAAGCGCCGCACCTATCCCGCCGCCTTCCCCGGGGTCCTGGCCGTGGCCTCCTCCGACCGCAACAACGAGCGGGCCGCGTTCTCCCAGCCCGGCGACTTCATCGGCGTCGCCGCCCCGGGCGTCGACATGGTCTCCACCGTCCCCGGCTTCGGCCAGTGCATCGACAACGGCACCAGCTTCTCCGCCCCCTACGTCGCCGGGGTCGCGGCCCTGCTGCGCGCCGAGCACCCGCAGTGGACCCCGCAGGAGGTGGTCTGGCAGATCCAGAACACCGCCGAGCGCGCCGTCAACGGCCGTGACGACTACGTCGGATGGGGTGTGGTGGACCCGGTCCGTGCCGTCACCCAGGACCGCGAGACGCCCCGGGCACCCGTCCCGGATCCCGGCCCGCCCCCGGCGGCAACGCCCCGGGTGGCCGAACTCGCCCTGTCGGAAACCGCGCAGGAACGCGAGGAGCGGATCGGCACGTACGCTCTCGGCGTCGGCGCCGTGCTCATCGCCGTCATCGCCGCCACCGCGACGGTCGTCCGCGAGGCCCGGAGCCGCCGCCGACGCCGTTTGCAGTGAACGGTAACGGTTCATCTACCGTGACGGCCCACCGGTGTTGGGCGCGGGACCCGAACTGGCTAGAGTGACCGCAGGCTTCACGACTGTGATCGGGGGATTCGTGAAGCGGAGGGGGAAGTGCGGCGCGCGTGACTGGAATTCCGCGTCGCGAAGGTCCGCTCCGCCCTGCAATCCGCCGGTTCTGCCGGGGAATTGAGAAGTGAGGAGCTTCGGATGACGAACAACTTCGGTCTTGCGGACGATCCGGTCGTCAAGGCGGCCAACAAGATCTCCGAGACGGCCAACGCCGTGACCACGCAGTCCCGCGAGCTGGCCGACATCCTGGCCACCGTCAGCGCGGGCTGGACCGGTGTGGGTGCCGAGGGCTTCAAGAAGGCCCAGTCGGACCTCAACATCGACCACGACGAGATCCGCCGTCTGCTCGGCGTCCTGCACAACGCCGTCTCGCAGACGAAGAACCTGACCAACGCCCAGGACGACGAGGTGCGCGCCGCGTTCAACTCGATCGGCGGCGGCAGCGGCGGCCGTTCGGGCCTCGACGGCATCTGAGTCCGGCGCCGTCCCCAGCAACCCCACCGCGAAGGAGAAGATCATGTCCGGCACCGACGGCCACACCCGGGTACGGTACGAGAGCGTCCAGCAGATGGCGGACCGCATCCGCGTCGTCTCGAAGAACATCCTCAAGGACCTCGACGAGATGGAGGCGGCCGTGAAGGTCGTCACCGACACCTGGGACGGTGAGGCGCACATGGAGTACGTCAACCTCCAGACGAAGTACCACCGCCGCGCCGACCACATGCAGCAGGAGCTCGAAAAGGTCGCCCAGATCATCGAGCGCGGCAAGGGCGACTACCGCGCCACCGACGTGAAGGCCTCGCGCCTGTTCACCGAGGCCTTCTGAGCCCCGTACCCGCCGGCACGGCGCCCGCGCGAACGTCCTCAGGTGAGGTCGAACTCCCCGTCCCGGGCCCCCAGGACGAAGGCCTCCCACTCGGCCGCCGTGTACCGCAGCACCGTGTCGCGGTCCAGCGAGGACCGCATCGCCACCGCGCCCTCGGGCAGCCTGGCGATCTCGACCCGCTCCTCGTCCGGGCTGGTCCCGGGCGGGCCCTGCCACTCGACGCCGCTGATGTCGAGCGCGTACAGCTCGTCCTTCTCCTGCTGGGTGCCCATGTGCGGCCCTTCCCTCGGTGGTGCGGTGCTCCCGCGGTCTGCCGATTATCGGTGCTGCCGGCCGGGGCGGGGGAGTGTTTCCCGATGATCACCGAGGACGCCCGCCGGGCGGCGACCACCGCCCCGCCCGGACACGGCGGCACCGGCGACGGCCGGCTCCCCCGTCAGGACGGCCCCGCCATCCGCCCGAGCTGGACGAGCGAGGTGCCGCGCCTGCGCGAGACGAAGTAACCGCGGCCCGGCGGCATCGGGCGGCATCGTACGGTGCCCAGCAGATCGCCCTCGGAGGGGTCGCCCGACAGCACCACGCCCTGCGCGCCCAGCTCCTTGACGCGCTGCATGAAGGGCTCGTACAGCGCCCGGGAGGCACCCGCCGAGCTGCGCGCGATGATGAAGCGGACCCCCGTGTCGCGGGCGAACGGCAGGAACTCCACCAGCTGCGCCAGCGGGTTGCCCTGGCTCGTTGCGACCAGGTCGTAGTCGTCGATCACGATGTACACGTCCGGGCCCGTCCACCAGCTGCGGTCGCGCAGCTGCTGCGGAGTGACGTCGGTGGGCGGCTGCCGACGTGAGAACACCCCGCCCAGCGCCTCCATGTGCATCTGCAGGGAGCTCGCCATCGGCGCGTACTCCAGCAGGTACTCCTCCGGCAGCGCCCCCAGCAGGCCCCGCCGGTAGTCGCCCACGACCAGCTTGGCCTGGTCCGGGGTGTACCGGTCGGCGATCTGCCGGGCGATGAGGCGCAGCAGGTTCGTCTTGCCAGACTCGCTCTCGCCGAACACCAGGAAGAAGGGGTCCGTCTCGAAGTCGACGAACACCGGCTCCAGCGCGGTCTCGTCGATGCCGATCGCGATCCCGCGTTCCGGGAACTCCCCGCCCTTGGGCAGCTGGTCGGCGTGCAGCAGCCGCGGCAGCAGCCGTACGCCCGGAGCCGCCGGACCCGACCAGCCCGAGCGCACCGCCGCCACGAAGGCGGCCGTGGCCTCCGAGAGGGTCTCGGCGTCGTGCGCGCCGTCGACGCGCGGCAGGGCGCCCAGGAAGTGCAGCTTCTCCGGCACCTGGCCGCGTCCCGGCATCCCCGTCGGCACGTTGGCCGCGACCCGTCGGTCGAATTCGGAGTCCATCACGTCGCCGAGCCGCAGCTCCAGCCGGCTCAGCATCTGGTCCTTCAGCGCGGCCCGCACCTCCATGTACCGGGCCGCCGTGACCACCACGTGGATGCCGTAGCCCAGACCCCGGGACGCGATGTCCGTGACCACCGGCTCCAGGCCCTCGTACTCGGTGCGGAATCCACCCCAGCCGTCGACGATCAGGAACACGTCGCCCCACGCCTCGCCGGGCAGCTCGCCCGCCGCGCGCCGCCGCCGGTAGGTGGCGATGGAGTCGATGCCGTTCGCCCTGAAGAACTCCTCGCGCCGGCCCAGGACCCCCGCCACCTCCGCGACCGTACGCCGCACCCGCTCCGGATCGAGCCGGGAGGCGATCCCGCCCACGTGCGGCAGCTCCGACACCGCGGACAGTCCGCCGCCGCCGAAGTCCAGCCCGTAGAACTGCACCTCGCGCGGGGTGTGCGTGAGTGCGAACGCCGAGATCAGCGTCCGCATCAGCGTCGACTTGCCCGACTGCGGACCGCCGACCACCATCATGTGGCCCGCGGCCCCCGAGAAGTCCCGGTAGAGCACCTCGCGGCGCTGCTCGAAGGGCTTGTCGATCAGACCGAGCGGCACGACCAGCCCACCGGGCCGGGTGTACCCCTGCGCGTGCAGCCCCCGCTCCGCCGAGGGCGCCAGCGCCGGCAGCAGCTGGTCCAGCGGCGGAGCCTGGTCCAGCGGCGGCAGCCACACCTGGTGCGCCGGCACCCCCTGCCCCTCCAGCCGGCCCACGATCACGTCGAGCACCGTGTCCGCGAGCGCGTCGTCCTCCCGGACCGTGCCCGCCGCCAGGTACGCCGGGTCCGGGGCCGCGTACACCACCGGCACCGGAGCCGCTGTGAACAGCACCGGCCGCCGCTCCACCGGGAACGGCCCCACCGACAGGTCCGGCCCGCCCGAGCGGTAGGTGCCCGACACGTACGCCGCCTTGAACCGGGTCATCTCGTCCGTGCCGAACTTCAGGTATCCCGAACCGGGCACCGACGGCAGGTGGTACGCGTCCGGCACGCCGATCGCCGTGCGCGACTCCGCCGCCGAGAAGGTCCGCAGGCCGATCCGGTACGACAGGTACGTGTCCAGCCCGCGCAGCTTGCCCTCCTCCAGCCGCTGCGAGGCCAGCAGCAGGTGCACGCCCAGCGAACGGCCGATGCGGCCGATCTGGATGAACATGTCGATGAAGTCGGGCTTCGCCGTGAGCAGCTCGGAGAACTCGTCGATCACCAGCACCAGCGAGGCCAGCGGCTCCAGCGGGGCGCCCGCCGCGCGGGCCTTCTCGTAGTCGTGGATGTTCGCGTAGTTGCCCGCCGAGCGCAGCAGCTCCTGCCGGCGCTGCAGCTCCCCACGGATCGAGTCGCCCATCCGGTCCACCAGGGTGAGGTCGTCCGCCAGGTTGGTGATCACCGCCGCGACGTGCGGCATCTGCCCCATCCCGGTGAAGGTCGCACCGCCCTTGAAGTCGGCGAGCACGAAGTTCAGCGTCTCCGAGGTGTGCGTCACCGCCAGCCCCAGCACGAGCGTGCGCAGCAGCTCCGACTTGCCCGAACCGGTCGCGCCCACGCACAGCCCGTGCGGGCCCATGCCCTCCTGCGCGGCCTCCTTCAGGTCCAGCATCACCGGCGCGCCGCCCTCGCCCACGCCGATCGGCACGCGCAGCCGCTCACCGGCCGAACGCGGCCGCCAGGTCCGCGCCACGTCGACGGCCGCCGCGTCGCCCAGGTTCAGCAGATCCGTGAAGTCCAGGTTCGCCAGCAGCGGTTCGTCGTCGTCCCCGCCGCCCGTGCGCAGCGGCGCCAGCTGACGCGCCAGCGCCTCCGCAGCCGGCAGCGACAGGGTGTCCGGCGTGCCCTCGTACGCGACGCCCGCGCCCGACTCCAGCCGCAGCCGGCCCGGCCGCACCACGACCGACAGGCCGCCGCGCGGCTCGTCCAGCTCGCCCGCGACCACCTCCACGATGGTCACGCCCTGCAGACCCTCGGCCGCCGCGAACGCCGAGTCCGGCGGCACCAGCCCACCGTCGAGGACCACCACCAGGTGCGGCTGGTCCAGCACCGGGGACACCTCGCGGCTGAACCGCGACCGGCCCTCCAGCCGGGAGCCCAGCAGCTCCTCCAGCTCGCCGAGGTCGTCGCCGAACAACCGCTTCGTACCCGCCCCGTCGACCTGACCCGGCACCTGCGTGTGCGGCAGCCACTTCACCCAGTCCCACGACGGCACCGCGCCCGGCGCCGCCACCACCGCCACCACCAGGTCCTCGGGGGAGTGCAGCGTCGCCAGCTGCGCCACGAGCGCACGGGCCGTCCCGCGCGCCGACTCCGGCTCCCCGGAGACCGTCACGTGGTAGAACGCCCGGATCGACAGCGCCACCGGCAGCCCGTCCAGCGAGGAGTGCACCTTCAGGAATCGCTGCATCGCGCCCGCCGTCAGCGGCTCCAGCTCGTCCACCGGAGCCGTGTCCGGAGCCACCAGCGCCGTCGCGAGCCGCTGCGCGCCCAGACCCAGCCGCGCCTGGCCGAAGTCCGCGTCGCCGACGCGGCGTTCCCACAGCCGGGAGCCCTCCGCCACCACCGACCACAGCTGCTCGGGCGCCGGGTGCAGGTACAGCTGCGCGTCGCGCTGCGCCCGCGCGGTCCTGCGCACCTGACGGCGCGTCTGCGCGAGGTACTTGAGGTAGTCCCGGCGCACGTCCGCCATTTGCCCCTGCGTACCGCGCCGGAACCGCACCAGCTGGGCGATGACCATGCCCACCGTCGACGCCAGCATCAGCACGCCCATGATGCGCATGAACGGCGCCGCACCCGGCATGAAGAAGAAGACGACCGACGAGCCCATGCCGAGCATCGGCAGGAGCTGCATCAGCATGCCCTCCTGCTGCCCCCGGGGGAGTTCCGGCGGGGCCTCCAGCCTCAGCTCGTCGGAAGGCACCTCGGGCGGCAGGGACCGGGGCGGGCGTTTGACGACGATCTGGCTCACCGGAGCATCAATCCCTTGGAAACGGACGGGACGTCGCAACCGGCGTCCCCAAGTCCCGGGCGTGGAGGGGGACTCCTCCGCGCCCGGTGATCCTACTTGCCGACAGTCGCACCCCCGCCGGGTAGGGTGGCGCGCGCAGCATGCGCATCCGCGAATCCGACGCCGCCACCGGCGCCAACCAGGGGGTCCCACAGGTGAGTACGGCCGAGGCGACGGGGTTCTGCAGGGTCACCGTCGTGGCTCCCGACAGCCGCATCGACGTCGCCCTCCCCGAGGACATCGCCGTCGCCGACGTCTACCCGGAGCTGCTGCGCCTCACCGGCCAGACCCAGCCCGTCGGCGCCCCCACCGGATTCCACCTCGTGCGCCGTTCCGGCACCGTCCTCGACGGCGCCCGCACCCTCGCCGCCCAGCAGGTCCTCGACGGCGAGGTGCTCAGCCTGCGCCCCTTCGCCGAGTCCCTGCCGCCGGCCGTCTTCGACGACGTCTCCGACGCCGTCGCCGCGGCGGTCGTGCGCGACCGGCACCGCTGGAGCGACGACATGCTGCGCGGGGCGGGCCTGGCCGGCGCCGCCCTGCTGCTCGTCCTGCTCGGATTCGTCCTCTGGTACGCCGACCCGCTCCGGCACGACATGCACGGCCTGCCGGGGATCATCGCCGGGGCCGTGGGCGTCCTGCTCACCGCCGCCGCCGGGGTGCGCGCCCGCGTCTACCGCGACCGCGGCTCCGCGGTCGCGCTCGGCCTCGGCGGTCTGCCGCACCTCCTGATCGCCGGCTCCGGCATCGTCGCCGCCGGCGCGGGCCAGGGTCCGGGCCGCCTGCAGTTCTTGCTCGGCTGCCTCTGCGTCCTCGTCGCCTCCGTCGCCCTCGTCGTGCTCACCCCGCACGGCGACGCCCCCTTCGTCGCGACCACCTTCCTCGCCGCCACCGGGACCCTGGCCACCTTCGCCGCCATCGCCGCCGAGGCCTCCGCCACCGCGACCGCCGCCGT
This sequence comes from Streptomyces sp. AB3(2024), assembly GCF_041862025.1. Lineage (NCBI taxonomy): Bacteria > Bacillati > Actinomycetota > Actinomycetes > Kitasatosporales > Streptomycetaceae > Streptomyces > Streptomyces sp. AB3(2024). The sequence continues at coordinate 11,589 of NZ_JBGWAB010000006.1, read as the reverse complement.
CTGCGCCCCCGTCGCCATCGGGCTCGTCGCCTTCCTCCCCGGCCTCTCGGCCCGCTTCGCCCGGCTGCCCATCGGGTACGCCGCCCCGCGCAGCGCCGTCGAGGATTACGAGACCCCGGACCGTTACGAGACCGCCCCCGGCGCCGACCCGGACGCCCCCGCCGTCGGGCACGACCCGGCCGCCCCGCTCGACGCCGAGCAGATCGCCGCCCAGGCCCGCCGCGGCCACGAGATGCTCCTCGGCCTGGTCGGGGGCTGCGCCGCCGTGGTCGTGGGCTCGGCCGCCGTCCTCGGGTTCGCCGACAACACCTGGGGCCGGCTGCTGGCCCTGGCCGCGGGGCCGGCCATGCTGCTGCGGGCGCGGCTCTTCCGGTACACCTCCCAGGTGGTCTGCGCCCTCGCCGCCGGCCTGGCCTCCGTCGCGCTGCTGATCCTGGGCCTCGCGCTGCACCCACCCGTCGATCTGATGTTCGATTTCGTGCACTACCACGACCGCGCCGGCCTGGACCTCCGTACGATCTGGCTCTCGGCCGCCGTCGCCGCCGGCGCGGCCCTCCTCGCGGGAATTGCGCTTGTCATCCCCCGTAAGGGCCTGTCACCCTTCTGGGGACGGCTGCTCGACCTCACCGAGGCCGCAGTACTGCTCAGCCTGGTCCCGCTGACCCTGGCCGTGCTCGACGTCTACGGCCGCGCCCGCTCGCTCACCAGCTGAGACGGCGCGACCCGGCAGCCTGGTACGCTGTGTGACGGCCGTTTGTGTACGCGCCCCCGGACATCCTTCTGGAGGCTGCGCTCAGCGGACCCCGCCTCCCGAGTTACGGAAGATCCCCAGAGAATTCGACCTGGGGCACTCGGTGGCTACGAAGACCAAACGAGGAGTACGCGTGCCGCTCGACGCCGCTACGAAGAAGCAGATCATCGCAGAGTTCGGTGCCAAGGAGGGCGACACCGGCTCTCCCGAGGTCCAGGTCGCGATGCTCTCCCGCCGCATCTCGGACCTGACCGAGCACCTGAAGGCCCACAAGCACGACCACCACTCCCGTCGTGGTCTGCTGATCCTGGTCGGCCAGCGTCGCCGCCTGCTGCAGTACCTGGCCAAGAAGGACATCCAGCGCTTCCGTACGCTGGTCGAGCGCCTCGGCATCCGTCGCGGTGCGGCCGGCGCCAAGTAAAGACGCTGTGAAGGGAGCGGTTCCCACACCGATGGGGCCGCTCCCTTTGCTGTACGTGCGCGACCTACCGGACGCTTTGTAGTCTGGACACAGCGCACGACCGAAGAGGAGGAGCGCCGGCCCTACGCCGCCGGTCCTCGGTAGTGGCATCCGGAAATCCCCGTGACGGGGATCGGAACCGGGTGCTTCGATCGAAGACCGGCCCGCACGCCAGGAGCGCTTCTCCGGCACCGTCCCCCACCACACGGGTGGTGGACGGAGACGACGAAAATGGAGAAAACGCTAGTGGAGAACGAGACCCACTACGCCGAGGCCGTCATTGACAACGGTTCCTTCGGCACCCGCACCATCCGCTTCGAGACGGGCCGTCTGGCCCGCCAGGCCGCCGGCTCCGCCGTTGCCTACCTGGACGACGACACGATGGTGCTGTCCGCCACCACCGCGTCGAAGAAGCCCAAGGACCAGCTCGACTTCTTCCCCCTGACGGTGGACGTCGAGGAGCGCCAGTACGCGGCCGGCAAGATCCCCGGATCCTTCTTCCGCCGCGAGGGCCGCCCCTCCGAGGACGCGATCCTCACCTGCCGCCTGATCGACCGCCCGCTGCGCCCGTCCTTCAAGAAGGGCCTGCGCAACGAGATCCAGGTCGTCGCCACCATCATGGCGCTCAACCCGGACCACCTGTACGACGTTGTCGCGATCAACGCCGCGTCCGCGTCCACGCAGCTGGCCGGCCTGCCCTTCTCCGGCCCGATCGGCGGCGTCCGCGTCGCGCTGATCCGCGGCCAGTGGGTGGCCTTCCCGACGCACACCGAGCTCGAGGACGCCGTCTTCGACATGGTCGTCGCGGGCCGCGTCCTGGAGGACGGCGACGTCGCGATCATGATGGTCGAGGCCGAGGCCACCGAGCAGACCATCGCCCTCGTCAAGGGCGGCGCCGAGGCGCCGACCGAGGAGATCGTCGCCTCCGGCCTGGAGGCCGCGAAGCCGTTCATCAAGGTCCTCTGCAAGGCCCAGGCCGACCTGGCCGCGAAGGCCGCCAAGCCCGAGGGCGAGTTCCCGGTCTTCCTGGACTACCAGGACGACGTGTACGAGGCCCTCGCGGCCGCCGTCAAGGGCGACCTCACCAAGGCGCTGACCATCGCGGGCAAGCAGGACCGCGAGGCCGAGCTGGACCGCGTCAAGGACATCGCCGCCGAGAAGCTCCTCCCGGCCTTCGAGGGCCGCGAGAAGGAGATCTCCGCCGCCTACCGCAGCCTGACCAAGGCCCTGGTGCGCGAGCGCGTCATCAAGGACAAGGTCCGCATCGACGGCCGCGGGCTCACGGACATCCGTACCCTCGCCGCCGAGGTCGAGGCCATCCCGCGCGTGCACGGCTCGGCGCTGTTCGAGCGTGGCGAGACCCAGATCCTGGGCGTCACCACCCTCAACATGCTCCGCATGGAGCAGCAGCTGGACACCCTCTCCCCGGTGACCCGCAAGCGCTACATGCACAACTACAACTTCCCGCCGTACTCCGTCGGCGAGACCGGCCGCGTCGGCTCCCCGAAGCGCCGCGAGATCGGCCACGGCGCGCTCGCCGAGCGCGCGATCGTGCCGGTCCTGCCGACGCGCGAGGAGTTCCCCTACGCGATCCGCCAGGTGTCCGAGGCCCTCGGTTCCAACGGTTCGACGTCCATGGGCTCGGTCTGCGCCTCCACCATGTCGCTGCTGAACGCCGGTGTGCCCCTCAAGGCCCCCGTCGCCGGCATCGCCATGGGCCTGATCTCCCAGGAGATCGACGGCAAGACGCACTACGTCGCCCTCACCGACATCCTCGGTGCGGAGGACGCCTTCGGCGACATGGACTTCAAGGTCGCCGGCACCAAGGAGTTCGTCACCGCCCTCCAGCTCGACACCAAGCTGGACGGCATCCCGGCCTCCGTGCTGGCCGCGGCCCTCACCCAGGCCCGCGACGCCCGCCTCCACATCCTCGACGTGATGATGGAAGCGATCGACACGCCGGACGCGATGTCCCCCTTCGCCCCGCGGATCATCACCGTCAAGATCCCCGTGGACAAGATCGGTGAGGTCATCGGCCCCAAGGGCAAGATGATCAACCAGATCCAGGAGGACACCGGCGCCGAGATCACGATCGAGGACGACGGCACCATCTACATCGGTGCCTCCGACGGCCCGGCCGCCGAGGCCGCCCGCGCCACGATCAACGCGATCGCCAACCCGACCATGCCGGAGGTCGGCGAGCGCTACCTGGGTACGGTCGTCAAGACCACCACCTTCGGTGCCTTCGTCTCCCTGATGCCCGGCAAGGACGGCCTGCTGCACATCTCGCAGATCCGCAAGCTCGCCGGTGGCAAGCGCGTGGAGAACGTCGAGGACGTGCTCGCGGTCGGCACCAAGGTGCAGGTCGAGATCGCCGAGATCGACCAGCGCGGCAAGCTCTCCCTGATCCCCGTGATCGACGGCGAGGCCGCCGGTGACGACGCTGACAAGGACGACTCCGACAAGTGACGTCGCGTAGTTCGCGTGTGACGGCCCGCCCCTCTTCGGAGGGGCGGGCCGTCGCCCGTACCCAAACCCTGCTCAAGGGGCAGAACGGCATCGGCACCGTCCGGCGCACCGTCCTGCCCGGCGGCCTGCGCGTCGTCACCGAGACGCTGCCCTCCGTCCGCTCCGCCACCTTCGGCATCTGGGCGAACGTCGGCTCCCGGGACGAGACGCCCACCCTCAACGGCGCCACGCACTACCTGGAGCACCTCCTCTTCAAGGGCACCGCCACGCGCAGCGCCCTCGACATCTCCTCCGCGATCGACGCGGTCGGCGGCGAGATGAACGCCTTCACGGCGAAGGAGTACACCTGCTACTACGCGCGGGTGCTCGACACCGACCTGCCGCTGGCCATCGACGTGGTCTGCGACATGCTCACCGGTTCGCTGATCCGCGAGGAGGACGTCGACGCCGAGCGCGGGGTCATCCTCGAAGAGATCGCGATGACCGAGGACGACCCGGGCGACATGGTCCACGACCTGTTCGCGCAGACCATGTACGGGGACTCGCCGCTCGGCCGCCCCGTCCTCGGCACCGTCGACACGATCAACGCCCTCGGCGCCGACCGGATCCGCCGCTTCTGGAAGAAGCACTACGACCCCACGCGCCTGGTCGTGGCCGCCGCCGGCAACGTCGACCACAACAAGGTCGTACGCCAGGTCCGCGCGGCCTTCGAGAAGGCCGGCGCGCTCGGACACACCGACGCGGCGCCGATCGGCCCCCGCACCGGCACCAAGCGCATCCGCACCGCGGGCCGCGTCGAACTGGTCAACCGCAAGACCGAGCAGGCCCACGTGGTCCTCGGCATGCCGGGCATCGCCCGCACCGACGAGCGCCGCTGGGCCCTGGGCGTGCTCAACACCGCCCTCGGCGGCGGCATGTCCTCCCGCCTCTTCCAGGAGGTCCGGGAGAAGCGCGGCCTCGCCTACAGCGTGTACTCGTACACCTCGGCCTTCGCCGACACCGGTCTCTTCGGCGTCTACGCGGGCTGCCGGACCGGGCAGGTCCACGACGTGCTGCGGATCTGCCGCGACGAGCTCGACAAGGTCGCCTCGGAAGGCCTCACCGACGAGGAGATCCGGCGCGCCATCGGCCAGCTGTCCGGCTCCACCGTCCTCGGTCTGGAGGACACCGGCGCGATCATGAACCGGATCGGCAAGAGCGAGCTGTGCTGGGGCGACCAGATGTCGGTCGACGACATGCTGTCCCGCATCGCGGACGTGACCCCGGACGAGGTCCGCGCGGTCGCCCAGGATGTACTGGCACAGCGGCCCTCGCTCGCCGTGATCGGCCCGCTCAAGGAGAAGCAGGCCGCCCGCCTCGACGAAGCGGTCGCCTAGTTCCGTACGGACACGAAGGAAGCAACATGAGCAAGCTGCGCGTGGCAGTCCTCGGCGCCCGGGGCCGCATCGGCTCCGAGGCGGTCAAGGCGGTCGAGGCCGCCGAGGACATGGAGCTGGTGGCGGCCCTGGGCCGTGGCGACAAGCTGGAGGCGCTCGCCGAGGCGGGCGCCCAGGTCGCGGTCGAGCTGACCACCCCCGACTCGGTGATGGACAACCTCGACTTCCTCATCGGCCACGGCATCCACGCCGTGGTCGGGACCACCGGCTGGACCGAGGACCGCCTCGCGCAGCTGGACACCTGGCTCGCCGCCTCCCCGGAGACCGGGGTGCTCATCGCCCCGAACTTCTCCATCGGCGCGGTCCTCACCATGAAGTTCGCCGTCCAGGCCGCCCGCTACTTCGAATCCGTCGAGGTCGTCGAGCTGCACCACCCGAAGAAGGTCGACGCCCCCTCCGGTACGGCGACCCGTACGGCCCAGCTCATCGCGGCCGCCCGCGCCGAGGCCGGGCTCGGGGCCCAGCCCGACGCCACCGCGACGGCCCTCGACGGCGCCCGCGGCGCGGACGTCGACGGGGTGCCCGTGCACGCCATCCGCCTGCGCGGCCTGCTGGCCCACCAGGAGGTGCTCCTCGGCGGCGAGGGCGAGACCCTGACCATCCGTCACGACTCCCTGCACCACAGCAGCTTCATGCCGGGCATCCTGCTCGGCGCCCGCCGCGTGACGCAGACCCCGGGCCTCACCTTCGGCCTGGAAAACTTCCTCGACCTCGGCTGATGAGGCAGTAGCACCCATGCGCGCGAAGATCACGTACTTCCTCACGGCCGCCGTCCTGGTCGTCTACTTCGTCCTGGTCGGCAGCCGGGGCGTGATGCTGCTCCAGCAGGGCACCTGGCTCACCGTCACCTTCGGTGCGGCCGTGCTGATCCTGCCGGTCATCGGCATCTGGTTCCTCTGGATGAACACCCGGTTCGTCACCCGCGCCAACCAGCTCGCGGCCGAGCTGGAGGCCGAGGGCGGCCTGCCCGTCGACGAACTGGAACGGGACGGCTACGGGCGGATCCTGCGGGACTCCGCCGACGAGGTCTTCGCGCGCCGCAAGGCCGAGACGGAGGACGCTCCGGGGGACTGGCGCAGCTGGTTCCGGCTCGCCGTGGCCTACCACGACGCCCGCGACACCCCGAGGGCCCGCAAGGCGATGCAGCGGGCGATCGCCCTGCACGCCGCCCGGCCGGCACACGAAGGGCCCGTACAGGTCTGATCCCCGTACGGGCCCCACACGGGCGGGCGGCTCCCCGCCGTCAGGCGGGCACGGCCCGGTACTCCCGGGCCCACGCCTCCACCCGGCCGGCCGCACGGTCGAAGGCCTCGCCCCGGGACAGGAAGTCGGCGCTGTGGTCGGTCAGCAGCACCGGGAGCTCCGCTCCGCCGTGCCCGGCCACCGTCAGGGCCTGTCCCTGCACGGTCCTCGGCAGCCCCAGCCAGCGCACGGGCTGCTGGACCTTGCGGACCGTGTCGATCTCGCTCCAGGAGATCGAGCGGGTCCCGAAGAACCCGACCCGGCGGAGTCCCGCCGGGCTCACCCACACGCCCGTGCGCAGTATGCGCAACGCGCAGCCGATCACGGTGAGGGACGCGGCCCCGGCGACGGCGGCGCCGCCCCAGGTGCCGGCGAAGGCGATGATCACCGTGGCCAGCAGCATGAAGGCGGAGACCAGGAGCAGCAGCGCCGCGCCGGCGACCCGCCAGGGGCCGGGCCGGTAGGGGCGCCGCCAGCGTTCGGGATCCGCATGCGGGAGGGCTTCGTCCTCGTGTGCGTCGAATACGCCGTCGGCCGTCAAGAAGGGCAGGGGCACGGCTGGACCTCACTCACATGCACGTTCGGTTGGACTGTGCCCGTGAGGCTACCGCCCCTCGGACGCCTCCGGCTGCTGGGCCTTCTCGGTCGCCTTGTACGGCTGCAGCGCGGGCATCCCGAAGAGCAGCGAGCCGACGAGCCCTGCCACCACGGTCAGTCCGACCAGACTACGGGCGGCGATCTGGGTCTTGCTCAGACTCTCGCGCGGCGGCGGAGTGACGTTACTGCGGAATCGGTCGGCCTCGGCGACGAAGGCGAAGGGGACGGGTTCGCGCCGGCGAAACATCGGGAGCGACTCTCCTCACGGTCGGGCCCCTGGGGGCGCTGCGGACAGGACGGAACACGTTCTCCCTGTAGGACGAGCGGAGGGCCCAATCGGTGCCGAAATTCGGGACATTAACCGAAATTCATGGCGGTCCGTCAGCCGGCCGGGTGACGCGGGCGCGCCCGGAGCGGCCCTCCGGCGGCCTCGGCGCCTGCGCAGCCGCCCCCGGTCGGCGCCGTAGAGTGGGCGCGCCCCAGGAAAGACCCGTTCGGAAGGACCCCGCGTGAGCGAGACCGCCGCTTCAGACCAGAAACCCAGCTTCCGCAGCGATGTGACGGTGGAGCTGGTGAAGCACTCCGCCGCCGACTCCGACGTGCTGTGGGCCGCCCGCGTCTCCACGGCGGGCGAGCAGTCCCTGGAGGAGCTGCAGAAGGACCCCGAGCGTTCCAAGGGCCTCATCAACTACCTGATGCGCGACCGCCACGGCAGCCCCTTCGAGCACAACTCGATGACCTTCTTCATCAGCGCCCCGATCTTCGTGTTCCGCGAGTTCATGCGCCACCGGGTGGGCTGGTCCTACAACGAGGAGTCCGGCCGCTACAGGGAGCTCCAGCCGGTCTTCTACGTCCCCGACGCCGAGCGCAAGCTCGTCCAGGAGGGCCGTCCGGGCAAGTACGTCTTCGTCGAGGGCACCGAGGCGCAGCAGGAGCTGACGGGCCGGGTCATGGAGGACTCGTACCGCCAGGCCTACGAGGCGTACCAGGAGATGCTCGCGGCCGGCGTGGCCCGCGAGGTGGCCCGCGCGGTCCTGCCGGTGGGTCTCTTCTCCTCGATGTACGCCACGTGCAACGCGCGCTCGCTCATGCACTTCCTCGGTCTGCGCACCCAGCACGAGCTGGCGGCGGTGCCGTCCTTCCCGCAGCGGGAGATCGAGATGGTCGGCGAGAAGATGGAGCGGGAGTGGGCCAAGCTCATGCCGCTGACCTACGCCGCCTTCAACGGCAACGGTCGCGTTGCCCCGTAAGGCCCGATGCACGTGCGGCGTACAGATGTGCGGAGACAAGTCCCAAGTGTCCGTATTGCGGCGTTTCGTAAAGTTCATCTAGGCTGATCAAACGGACCCGGCACTGCTTGAACCCCCGAGCAGGCAGTGCCGGGCTCCAACCCAGTGTTGACGTCCCCCGAGGGGACACCGCGAGCGTGGCAGCGAGTAGCGTGTTACCCATGGCTCCGATCTCGACTCCGCAGACCCCCTTCGGGCGGGTCCTCACCGCCATGATCACGCCGTTTACGGCGGATGGCGCACTTGACCTCGACGGCGCGCAGCGGCTCGCCGTCCACCTGGTGGACGCAGGCAACGACGGCCTGATCATCAACGGCACCACCGGTGAGTCGCCCACGACCACCGACGCGGAGAAAAACGACCTCGTACGAGCCGTACTCGAAGCGGTCGGCGACCGCGCCCACGTCGTGGCCGGAATCGGCACCAACGACACCCGGCACACCCTGGAGCTCGCCCGCCAGGCGGAGCGCACCGGCGCCCACGGCCTGCTCGCGGTGACCCCGTACTACAGCAAGCCGCCGCAGGAGGGCCTCTACCGGCACTTCACGGCCATCGCGGACGCCACCGAGCTCCCGGTCATGCTCTACGACATCCCGGGCCGCAGTGGTGTCCCGATCAACACCGAAACCCTGGTCCGGCTGGCCGAGCACCCCCGTATCGTGGCCAACAAGGACGCCAAGGGCGACCTCGGCCGCGCCAGCTGGGCCATCGCCCAGAGCGGCCTGGCCTGGTACTCCGGCGACGACATGCTGAACCTGCCGCTCCTGTCGGTCGGCGCGGTCGGCTTCGTCTCCGTGGTCGGCCACCTGGTCAGCCCCGAGCTGCGTGCCATGCTCGACGCCCACCTGGGCGGCGACGTGCAGAAGGCGACCGAGATCCACCAGAAGCTGCTGCCCGTCTTCACCGGCATGTTCCGCACCCAGGGCGTGATGACCACCAAGGGCGCGCTGAACCTCCAGGGCCTGCCCGCGGGCCCGCTGCGCCTCCCGCTCGTCGGCCTCACCGACGAAGAGACCGCGCAGCTCAAGATCGATCTTGCCGCCGGCGGGGTACAGCTCTGACAACAGACTTCACAACTGAATAGCCAAGATCAAAAAAGACAAAAGCAAGTGCACGAATGACATGCGCGCCGCGTGCCTCCAGGGGCACGTGGCGCGCGTGGTGAAGGAGAAACTTTTGAGTCATCCGCACCCTGAACTGGGCCCGCCGCCGAAGCTCCCGAAGGGCGGCCTGCGGGTCACCCCGCTGGGCGGTCTCGGCGAGATCGGCCGCAACATGACCGTCTTCGAGTTCGACGGCCGTCTGCTGATCGTCGACTGCGGCGTCCTCTTCCCGGAGGAGGAGCAGCCGGGCATCGACCTGATCCTGCCTGACTTCTCGTCGATCCGGGACCGTCTCGACGACATCGAGGGCATCGTCCTCACCCACGGTCACGAGGACCACATCGGCGCCGTCCCGTACCTCCTCCGGGAGAAGCCGGACATCCCGCTGATCGGCTCCAAGCTGACGCTGGCCCTCATCGAGGCCAAGCTCCAGGAACACCGCATCCGCCCCTACACCCTTGAGGTGAAGGAGGGCGAGCGCGAGAACCTGGGCCCCTTCGACTGCGAGTTCATCGCCGTCAACCACTCCATCCCGGACGCCCTGGCCGTGGCCATCCGCACCGGCGCCGGCATGGTCGTGTGCACCGGTGACTTCAAGATGGACCAGCTCCCGCTGGACAACCGCCTCACCGACCTGCACGCCTTCGCACGTCTGAGCGAAGAGGGCATCGACCTCCTCCTCTCGGACTCGACGAACGCCGAGGTCCCGGGCTTCGTCCCGCCGGAGCGCGACATCTCCAACGCCATCCGCGGCGTCTTCGCGGGTGCCCAGAAGCGGATCATCGTGGCGTCCTTCGCCAGCCACGTGCACCGCATCCAGCAGATCCTCGACGCCGCCCACGAGTACGGCCGTCGCGTCGCATTCGTCGGCCGCTCGATGGTCCGGAACATGGGCATCGCCCGTGACCTGGGCTACCTGCGCGTCCCGGCCGGCCTGGTCGTCGACGTCAAGACCCTCGACGACCTGCCGGACGACGAGGTCGTGCTGGTCTGCACGGGTTCCCAGGGCGAGCCGATGGCGGCCCTGTCCCGCATGGCCAACCGCGACCACCAGATCCGGATCGTCCCCGGCGACACGGTCATCCTGGCGTCGTCCCTCATCCCCGGCAACGAGAACGCGGTCTACCGCGTGATCAACGGCCTGACCCGCTGGGGCGCCAACGTCGTGCACAAGGGCAACGCCAAGGTGCACGTCTCCGGCCACGCCTCCGCGGGCGAGCTGCTGTACTTCTACAACATCTGCAAGCCGCGGAACCTGATGCCGGTCCACGGCGAATGGCGCCACCTGCGCGCCAACGCCGAGCTCGGTGCCATGACGGGCGTCCCGAAGGACCGCATCGTCATCGCCGAGGACGGCGTGGTCGTCGACCTGATCGACGGCAAGGCCCGGATCTCCGGCAAGGTCCAGGCCGGCTACGTGTACGTGGACGGCCTCTCGGTCGGCGACGTCACCGAGGCCTCGCTCAAGGACCGCCGCATCCTCGGCGACGAAGGCATCATCTCGGTCTTCGTCGTGGTGGACAGCACCACCGGCAAGGTCGTCAGCGGTCCGAACATCCAGGCCCGCGGCTCCGGCATCGAAGACTCCGCCTTCGCCGCGATCCTCCCGAAGATCGAGGACGCGATCGCCCGCGCAGGCGCGGACGGTGTCGCCGAACCGCACCAGATCCAGCAGCTCATCCGCCGCACGATGGGCAAGTGGGTCTCGGACGGCTACCGCCGCCGCCCGATGATCCTCCCGGTCGTCGTAGAGGTCTGACCTCCGCGTTCGTAGCGACCTCACTGGAGCGGGGCAACCGGATTTGCGTCCGGGGGCCCCGCTCCAGTACGTTTACGTCTCCACCTCGCAAGGACTCGGGCACACACGTGTGCCCGTTGCCGCATGCGGGCGGGTGGGAAATCAGAGCCAGGGAGACCTGATAAAGTCTGATCCACCCGAAAGGGAAAGGCCCCCCGAAGGCCATCAGAATTCCAATCCAGCCGGTAACGGCCAGGAAAAAGAATCTGATAGAGTCGGAATCGCAGGAAAGGGAAAACGCGAAAGCGAAGGACCTGGAAAGCGAAGCGCGAAAGACTCTGATAGAGTCGGAAACGCAAGAACAGAACGAAAGCCCGGAGGAAAGCCCGCGAGGGTGAGTACAAAGGAAGCGTCCGTTCCTTGAGAACTCAACAGCGTGCCAAAAATCAACGCCAGAAGTTGATACCCCGTCCACTTCGGTGGATGAGGTTCCTTTGAAAAAGA